>JAYTOQ010000796.1:0-7843 GCA_043747665.1 Polyangiaceae bacterium
GGCTCCGCTCTCGATCACGACCACCGCCTTCGCGGGGCCAAAGGAGTGCGTCGCTGCCGCCGACGAAGGGCAGAGGCTCCGCGACGAGAGCAAGCTGAACGCGGCGCGTGAGAAGTTCATCATGTGCGCGGCGAAGGCATGCCCGAGCGTGGTGTCGAAGCAGTGCAGCCAGTGGCTGATCGAGACCGAGAAGGACATGCCGACCATGACCTTCCGCGCGCTCGACGACCAGGGCAAGGAGACGGTCGACGTCAAGGTCATGGTCGACGGCGCCAAGGTGTCGGACACCATCGACGCGCACGCGCTCGCGCTCGATCCTGGTGAGCACAAGGTTCGCTACGAGCGCGCTGACGGCCGCGCCGCCGAGGAGAAGATCCTGCTCCGGCCGGGTGAGAAGAATCGCCTCATCGAGCTCACGTTTCAGGTGAAGGTCGTGGCTCCGGTCGAGGCACCGAAGCCCATCGCTCCGCCGCCTTTGCCCGAGCCCGACCATGGCTTCCGGATTCCGCTCCTCGGCTGGGTCGGCATCGGCGTCGGCGCAGTCGGCATCGCATCGACGGTGATCCTCGCGTCGTCCGCGAACAGCGCCGAGACCGATCTCCGCAACACCTGCGCGCCCCGCTGCGACCCGTCGCTGAAGAGCAGCATCGACACGAAGGTGGCGCTCGCCAACGTGGGCCTCGTCGTCGGCATCGCCGGCGTGGGCTTTGCGGCGGTCGTCACCGTCCTCGCGAACACCGGCAACAAGACCGAGCATCCGGCCGCGCCTCCAAAGGCCGGCGTCGCGTTCGACGTCGGCCCAGGCGCGATGCTCCTCCGCGGCGCGTTCTGACGGCTCGGCGGAGGGTCAGTCGAGGAGCTTCGCCTTGCCCTGGCTCGCGAGGGTGAACGCGATCATCTTGTAGAGCATCCGCGCGCCGACGTTGCCGTCCCACTCGTCGTGGTCGTCGTGCTGGTTCGGCGCGACCTCGTTCAGGTCGAAGCCGACGATGCGTTTTCCCGATGCGGCGAGCGCCCGCAAGATCGCCATCACCTCCGCCGGGTCGAGGCCGCCCATGACCGGCGTGCCGGTGTGCGGGCAGAAGCGCGGATCGAGCCCGTCGATGTCGAACGACACCCAGACCTCCGCGGGGAGCTCCGCGACGATGGCCTGCGCGGTCGACGCGAACGGCTCGCCGGCGTGGCGTCGCTTCACGAGCTCGCGGTCGGCGAACATGCGGACGCGCGCGCCCTGGCTCTCGCAGTAGTCGATCTCCTGCTCGCACACGTCACGGATGCCGACCTGCACGAGCTTGGTGACTTGCGGGATCTGCTCGAGCACGTTGAACATGATCGAGGCATGCGAATGCGCGAAGCCCTCGTACGCGCGGCGCGTGTCGGAGTGCGCGTCGAAGTGGAGGACGCCGAAGCTCGGGATCCTTGCCGCGACCGCCTCGAGCGCGCCGAACGGCACCGAGTGATCGCCGCCCACGATGCCCACGATCTTCCCCGCGCCCAGCAGGCGCGCCGTCTCCTTCTTCACCCAGGCGTTGACCTTCCCCGAGAGCTCGTTGACCTTCGCGAGCGCCTGCCCGAGCTCGGGATCGTCGCCCGCGCCGCCCGCCTCGATGATCTTCGCGGCGAGCGCCTTGCCCTTGCCGTTCGCAGCGATGAGCTCCTCGTCCTCGTCCAGCATGTGGATGCCCGCGTCGTAGGGCTTCTCGACGTCGAGGTCGTAGAGGTCGACCTGCGCGCTCGCGTCGCGGATCGCCTTCGGGCCATCGGACGCGCCGCCGCCATAGGAGGTGGTGGCCTCCCAGGGCACGGGGACGAGCACCACCAGCGCCTCCGACTCGGAATGAGGCAACCCGAAGACACCGGAGCCCGGCTGCGCGGGCGCGTTGGGATCGAACGACATGAGGGCACGCCCTATAACACCGCGACGCGCTAGTATCGTCGCGCTTGAAACGCGCGCGCCTGCTCCTCGCCCTCTCCTCCCTCGCCACCACCTTCGCCGCATGCGGTGACGGCGGCAGCAACACGCCCCCCGCGAAGCCCGTCGATCCGTGCGTGCGCACCGATCTGGATCCCGAGGCGGCCACGCTCGCGCCCGGTCCCGGTCACACGCCGCGCTGGGCGTTCGAGCCGTGGATCAGCAAGGACATCTCGGATCGCGCCGACACCTACGCGTACGTCGACGGCTTCAAGAGCCGCGGCATCCCCGTCGGGACGGTGGTCCTCGATAGCCCCTGGGAGACGCAATACAACACCTTCGTCGCGAGCCCCACGCGCTACGGCGATTTCCCGAGCCTCGTCTCCGACATGCACGGGCGCGGCGTGAAGGTCGTCGTGTGGATCACGTCGCTCGTGAACGAGCAGTCGTTCGACTTAGAGAACGGCGGCGGCGATCTTTATGTTGGCGCGTCGCCGAACCTCGCCGAGGGCCAGGCCTGCAACTACTTCGTCGAGAACGGCGACACCTACAACTGGTGGAAGGGCAGAGGCGCGGCCGTCGACTTCTTCAACCCCAGCGCGCGCGCGTGGTGGCATCGCCAGCAGGACAACGTGCTGAAGGCGGGCCTCGACGGGTGGAAGCTCGACTTCGGCGAGAACTACGTGAAGGTCGATCCGCTCGCCACCGCGGAGGGCCCGAAGTCTCATCAAGCCTACTCGGAGCGCTACTACGAGGACTTCCTCGCCTATGGCCGCTCGGTGCGCGGCCCCGATTTTCTCACCATGACCCGCGCCTACGACAAGTCCTACGAGTTCGACGGCCGCTTCTACGCCAAGAAGGAGCACTCGCCGGTATCTTGGATGGGCGATAATCGGCGTGATTGGATCGGGCTTGTCGACGCGCTGGACGAGATGTTCCGCTCCGCGGCGGCCGGCTACGTCATGGTGGGCTCGGACCTGGGCGGCTACCTCGATCGCGACGACCTGAACTTGCTCGGCCCGAAGATCCTGTTCGACTCGCTCAATTTCGCGCGGTGGACGGCGGCGTCGGCGCTCACGCCGTTGATGCAGCTCCATGGGCGCGACAACCTCACGCCTTGGACGGTGCCGGACCGCGCCGACGAGACCGTTGCACTCTACAAGTACTGGGCAACGCTCCATCATGCGCTCGTGCCCTTCTTCGCATCGCTCGCCGAGCAGGCCTACGAGCAGCGCGCCAAGGACCCGGCGGCGGGCACGTCCATCATGCGCCCCATCGGCGCGCCCGAGAGCTGGGCCACCGACTATCGCTGGATGCTCGGCGACGCTTTCCTGGTGGCGCCGCTCATCGACGCCACCGGCAAGCGCTCCGTCCCGCTGCCGGCGGGCGCCCGCTGGTACGACTGGTGGACCACGACCATCGCTGACGGCGGCACCACCATCGCGGCGGACTTCTCGAGCGATCGCCAGCGGCTCCCGCTCTGGATCCGCGAGGGCGCGATCATCCCCGTCGACATCGACGACGAGCTCCTCGGCCTCGGCACGACCGACTCGCATGGCGCGCGGACCATCCTCGCCTGGCCATCGGCGACGCCGACCTCTTTCGAGATCCACGAGCTCGAGGGCTCCGCGTCGGCGCGCGTCACGGTCGAGCTGAAGGCGCTCGCGACCGGTTGGTCGGTCTCGCTCTCGGCGGTGACCGTGCCGGTGATCCTGCGCGTTCGCTCGGAGACGGCGCCGGTCGAGGTGCTCGGCGACCGCCTGACCACGTCGTATGACGCGGCAAGGAAGACCTCGATCATCCGCGTCGCGCCGCGAGCCGGCGCGGTGATGGTCACCGCCCGCACTCCCTGAGCCCGCGCCCCGCGCCCCGCGCGGCACGATCGGCAGCGGCACGATCGGCAGCGGCGATTTCACCTTCGCCGCGTTCGCCCGCTACGATCGGGACGTGCATTTGGTCGTGCGCAGTGCGCTCGTCGTGGGGTCCGCGTTCTCTCTGGTCGCCGCTTGCACGCGACAGGAGTCGCCGAGCGCGCCTGCGCCGTCGCCCGTCATGGCCTCGGTCAGCGAAGCAGTGACGACCAAGGCGGCGACGGCGCCCGCTGCCGCGCCGACCGTGAAGCTGGTGGGCCGCTTCGACTCGTCCGACCCGGCCGCGCTCCGCTTCGCCTGGCCCGGGAGCATGATCGCCGCTCGCTTCAAGGGCACGGGCATCCGCGCGCGGCTGAAGGACGACGGCAACAACCGCTTCCAGGTGCTCGTCGATGGCGAGCCCAAGACGGTCTTGAAGACCGATCACACCAAGGAGAGCTACACGCTCGCCGAAGGCCTCGCCGACGGCGTGCACGACGTCGCGATCTACAAGCGCACAGAGGCGAAGGTCGGCGAGGTGGCGTTCCTCGGCTTCGACACGCAAGGCACGATCCTGCCGCCGCCGTCCCCCGGCGAGCGCCGCATGGAGCTCATCGGCGACTCGATCACGGCCGGCTACGGCAACGAAGGTCCAGGCGCCGTCTGCACGTTCAACCCCGCCGAGGAGAATCAGTACGCGACCTATGGCGCCATCGCGGCGCGTGCGCTCAACGCCGAGCACGTCACCATCGCTTGGTCGGGCAAGACCATCGGAGAGATGACCGACTATTACGAGCGCACGTTGCCCAGTCGCCCCGAGAGCGTCTGGGATTTCAAGGGGTGGACGCCGCAGCTCGTGGTGATGAACATCGGCACCAACAACTTCGCCACCTACGATCCCGGCGAGACGCGCTACGTCCGCATCTACTCGAACCTCTATGACCGCGTGCGGAAGGCCTATCCGCATGCCTTCATCATGTGCCTGCTCGGCCCGATGCTCACCGACGTCTACCCGCCGGGTAAGCAGAATCTCACGCTCGCGCGCAAGTACATGAAGGCGTCGATCGAGAAGATCAAGGCGTCCGGCGAGACGAACTTCGAATACGTGGAGCTGCCCGAGCAGAACCACGCCAACGGGCTGGGCTGCGGGTTTCATCCCAGCTTGAAGACGCACAAGCTGATGGCCGACCGTGTCGTCGCGGTGGCGAAGGAGCGGCTCGGATGGTGAGGGCAGCGCGCGGATGCGTCGTGGGGCTCGTCGCCGTGATGATGGCGTGCTCGTCGAGGACGCCAGCGCCGGCGGCGGTGGAGGCGGGGGAGGGGGGGGCGAGCGCGGCGGACGCGAGTGCGGACGCGAGTGCGAGTGCGAGCGCGAGCGCGGACGCGGGCGGTGACGCCGGTGCGGGCGCGGATGATCTCGCCACGTACCTACAGAGGAGCGTGCCGCGCGGGGGCGAGGTGCTGGGCGGCGAGAGCGTCAGGGTCACGCACACGGTGGCGAGCGGCGATACGTATCCCGCGATCGCCGCGAGCTATCTCGAGCTCACCGAGATCTACACGGCGGGCGAGCTCGCGCGGGCCATCGAGAAGAAGAACCCCTCGCTGGTGGCCGGCGCGAAGATCGAGATCCCCAGCATCCTCACGCGCGTGCCGCGTGAGCCTCACGAGGAGAGGCTCGGCTTGCCCGAGGACAAGGCGCTGCGGGCGCTCTTCATGACCGGGCCGTTCGTGGCGCAGAAGTGGGTCGAGAGCCTCGACAAGATGGCGGCGCGCGGCATCAACGCCGTCATCCTCGATGCCAAGGATTACCAGGGGCCGGTCACCTACCCCACCAAGGCCAAGGTCGCGGTCGAGATCGGGGCGGCGGCGAAGCCGTCCATCCCCGACCTCGCGCGCGCCATCCGCTTCGCGCACTGGCGTGGCATCCGCGTCTCGCTGCGCATCCCCTGCTTTCACGATCCGATGGCCGACAAGAAGGCGAAGGACGGACGACTGTCCTTGAAGAGCGCGACCACCGGTCAGCCCGTGCACATCGACTGGCTCGATCCCACGAACGCCGAAGCGCAGAACTACGCCATCGAGATCGCGAAGGAGGGCGTCGAGGCCGGCGCCGACGAGATCAACCTCGACTACGTGCGCTTCCCCGTCCACATCACCGAGCGCTTCGCGAAGCTCCCCGATCCGAGCGTTCGCTCCGGCATCATCCGCGACTTCGTGAGGCGCGTTCACGCGGTGACGAAGCCCGCCGGCGTCGCGCTCTCACTCGATCTCTTCGGCGTTGCTGCCACCGGCTCGCGCTTCGACATCGATCGGCTCGGTCAGGACATCGCGGTCGTCGGCCCCGAAGCCGAGGTGATCATGCCCATGGTGTATCCGTCGCACTACGACAAGGGTTACAACGGCTGGGAGCACCCCGGCGATCACCCGGAGATCGTGGGCATGGGGACCAAGGCCGCGGTCGCGCAGCTGAAGGCCGCGAAGGCCGATACGGTGGTGCGCGCCTGGCTCCAGGCCTTTTCGTGGCGCACGTCGATCTTCGGAACGAAGTACGTCGTCGATCAGGCCAACAGCGCAGAGAAGAACGGCGGTGCAGGCTGGGCCATGTGGAGCCCGTCCTGCGAGTACAGCGCGGTCTTCAACGGCTTTCCGGTGAAAGAGAAGCCGGCGGTCATCGCCAAGGAGTGATCGTCACATGTAGCCGCCGAGCACTCCGAGCGAGGAGAGCGCGGTGGCGGTGCCGGTGAGCTGGGTCGAGGTGTAGACGTTCAGGCGGACCTCGCCGCCGATGAAGAACTTCCTGGTCCGGTCGCGGTACCCGATGATGAGGCCCGGATAGACGGTAGGGAGCACCTCACCGACGCCGAGCAGGACACCCGCGCCGAGGAGCGGTCGAATCTCGAACGCGCCCGTCGGAGGATCGAGCCCGATCTCGAGCGCAGGGGTCCACGCGAAGCCGGTACCGGCCTTCGGGATGTAGAACGTCGCCGTCGCGCCGGCGTGGAGGATATGGTTGAACGTCGCCGCGCCGCGCACCCCGAAGATGCTGCCGAGCGAGAACCCGTTCGCCTTCGTGCTGAGCTGATAGCCGCCGTACGCATCGACGCGAACGACGGGCTCGCTCTCGTTGATCATCGACCAGTCCACGGTCCTCGGTGTCGTCGATGAAGCGGCGGCGGTCGCGGCGGAGGGCGCAGTCGCGGGCGCGGGCGCGGCTTGTGCGCTCGCGAGCGACGGCACGGTCATGGCGGCCACGAACAGTGTCATCGCGACCGCGCGAGAGGGAGCCATTGGTAGATCGACGAATATCACGACCCGCGGCGAAGCGCGATCGGCAGTGATTTCAGGGTATTTGCGATCATCGACGCGTGACGGAGGTCACCGCGGGCCGCGCCGGCGGCGGCTTCTCGAGGAGCTCGGTGACCCGCGCCCGATGCTCGTCGAGCCAGCGCGTGCCTTCGTCGGCGCGGACGTCCAGCCACTTCAAATTCTTCGTCGCACGCGTGGCCACCTCGTAGCTCACGACCGACGGCGTGGGCAGCGCGTTGCGGTAGCAGTTCTTGGCGTCGACGCGCGCGACGTCGACCAGGATGCCCTGCTCGACGCGCTCCGGCGGACGTGCCACCTCGTGACGACGAAACCAGGTACCGCGCTCGGCAGTGACGTCGCGGCTCGAGAAGACGTAGAGGCGCGTCGCCTCCTCCGGGAACGCGACGTACGTGGCGGTGCCCGGCGCGACGGCGGCGATGAACGCGCCCTTGTCGTCGAGGAACACGGCGCTGTCGGTGCCGGTGCAAGGGGTCGACGGGAACGCGACGAGCATCGACCCGGGACCGCTCGTCGAGCCGCTGCTGGCGACGACCGCCATGCCGGGTGCGGTGGGCGCCGCGCATCCTGCGGCAAACGCGGCAAACGCGGCAAACAGCGACGCGGCCACGATCTGTTTCGGCAGCGCCATGACGAGACCATACTGTGTCGCGATGCCAGCGGCTTGTGTCTTCTGCGCGATCGTTCGTGGCGAGTCGAGGGCTGAGGTCGTGCTCGACGACGACACCTGCGTGGCGTTTCTCGACGTGAAGCCGCT
>JAYTOQ010000797.1:0-2692 GCA_043747665.1 Polyangiaceae bacterium
TCTCCCCCCCAAATGCTTCAGGTCACGGACATCATCGACCGCGTGCGGGCTTATCAGCCGGCCGCGGACGCCGAAATGATCAAGCGCGCCTACGAGTACAGCTCGAAGGCGCACACGGGACAGAAGCGGAAGTCGGGCGATCCGTACTTCATCCACCCCGCGTCGGTGGCCGGCATCATCACGGAGCTGCGACTCGACACCGCCAGCGTTTGTGCCGGCCTCCTGCACGACGTGGTCGAGGACACGCTCGCGACCACCAAGGACATCGAGCGCGAGTTCGGCAACGAGGTCGCGTCGCTCGTCGACGGCGTCACGAAGCTCGGCAAGATCAACTTCACATCGAAGGAAGATCACCAGGCCGAGAACTTCCGCAAGATGGTGGTCGCGATGGCGCGCGACATCCGCGTGCTCCTCATCAAGCTGTGTGACCGCGTCGACAACATGCGGACGCTCGAGCACATGAAGCCGGAGGCGCAGGAGCGCATCGCGCGCGAAACCCTCGAGATCTACGCGCCGCTCGCCAACCGCCTCGGCATCCAGGCGTTCAAGAGCGAGCTCGAGGATCTCTCGTTCCGCTGGCTCGAGCCCGACTCGTATGTCGAGGTCGAGAACGCTGTCGCCAAGACCGCGAAGGAGCGCGACAAGTACATCGCCGACACCTCGAAGGTCCTCTCCGGCAAGCTCGCCGAGCAGGGCTTCGCCGCCGACGTCAGCGGTCGCGCGAAGCACCTCTACTCGGTGTGGCGCAAGATGAAGGCCAACGAGTGCACCATCGAGCAGATCCACGACATCATCGCGTTCCGCGTGTCGGTGGAGAGCGTGAGCGACTGCTACGCGGCGCTCGGCGTCATCCACTCCAAGTGGACGCCGGTGCCGGGCCGCTTCAAGGACTACATCGCGCTGCCCAAGCCGAACATGTACCAGTCGCTCCACACGACGGTCATCGGCCCTGGTCGCGAGCGCATCGAGATCCAGATCCGCACCCACGAGATGAACCGCGTCGCCGAGCGAGGCATCGCCGCGCACTGGAAGTACAAGGAGAAGCACGGCGGCGGCATCGCCGACTCCGACGCCGCGCGCTTCGGCTGGCTGCGCCAGCTCATGGAGTGGCAGAAGGATCTCAAGGACCCTGCCGAGTTCCTCGAGGGCGTGAAGGTCGATCTCTTCCAGGACGAGGTCTACGTCTTCACCCCCAAGGGCGAGGTGCGCGTCTTCCCGCGGGGCTCGACGCCCATCGACTTCGCGTTCGCGATCCACTCGCAGCTCGGTGAGCACATCACCGGCGCGCGCGTGAACGGCAAGCTCGAGCCGCTCCGCTACAAGCTCCGCAACGGCGACGTTCTCGAGATCGTGACCGCCGCCCACCAGCAGCCCAGCAAGGACTGGCTGGACATCGCGACCACCACGCGTGCGCGCGCGAAAATTCGCAATTTCCTGCGCCAGGAGCAGCGCGACAAGTCGCTGAAGCTCGGACGCGAGCTGCTCGAGCGCGAGTTCCAGAAGAGCAGCGTGTCGCTCACCAAGCTCCTCAAGAACGATCCCGAGCTGCGAAAGCTGCTCGAGACGTTGAGCGTCGGCAACCTCGACGAGCTGTTCATCGGCATCGGCTACGGCAAGATTGATCCGAAAGACGTGCTCGACGTCGTCGCGCCTCCCTCGATGGACGGCGCGAAGAGCGTCCCGCCTGAGCAGCTGCGCGAAGGCCGCATCGCTGGCTTCGTCCGCAAGGTCATCAAAGGCGACGACGGCGGCATCCGCCTCAACGGCATCGACGACGTCCTCGTCCGCTATGCGAAGTGCTGCAACCCGCTGCCCGGCGACGACATCCTCGGCTTCATCACGCGCGGCCGCGGCGTCACCATCCATCGCCGCGGCTGCCCGAAGGCGTTCGACACTGATCCCGAGCGCCGCGTCGAGATCAGCTGGGACTCGAAGGCGAAGATCAATCGCGCCGTGCAGCTCCGCGTGGTCACCGCGAACCGCCCCGGCATCCTCGCCACCGTCGGCCACACGTTCAGCAACATGGGCATCAACATCAGCGAGGCCAACTGCCGCGCCGGTGACGACGGCAAGGCCGTCAACGTCTTCACGTTCGTGTGCTCCGACCTGAACCAGTTGAAGGGCGTCATGCGCGCCTTGCAAAAGGTCCAGGGCGTCGTCGCCGTCGAACGCGCGTAGCGCGGCCGCCAAAGTAGCGCGCACATCGACGGCGTCGCCAGAGGGCAGTTGCAGCCATGGGAATCGAGGCACAGAGCTGGACGGCCGACCTGGTGTAGACGACGCTCGACGAGGACGAGGCGAGCCTGCCGCGTGCGGCGCTCGAGCCTCTGCGCAACAGCGTTCGAGGCCCGAGTGCGAGGTGTTCATCGCGCAGCTCGGCGGTGCGATGGGTCGGGTGCCGTGCGACGGCGCTTGTAGTCGCCCAGCGGCCGTTGACGGAGATGCTGGAACCGAACCCGACCGACCCCGGCGTCGCGAAGCGCTCGGCGTTGCCAGGATCGTCCGAGGCCTCCTTCAGCATGAACTTCCGCGCGACGCGCTGACCGAGCTGAACGTGCCGCGCAGCGACCACCATGCCCATGCCGCCGGTGCCGAGAACGCGCTCCACACGGTACTTCCGGTCGAGGACGTCACCCGCCTCGATCGGCGGCGCACCCGGACTCGCCGAGCCTATCCGCACCTCGGGAAACCG
>JAYTOQ010000798.1:0-1596 GCA_043747665.1 Polyangiaceae bacterium
ACCCATGCGGTCGTCCGGAGCGCGATCTGCTCGAGGCCCACGACGAGGACGCGCGGCGGCACACGGCTGGGCGGGACCGGTCGCGCTTTCGCGCGCGCACAGCCGCCAAGGGCAACGGCAAGCAGGAGCGTGATCCGCGCGGTATGGCTTGCGCGGAGTGAGCCTCGCATCGTACCCCTTGTCACTACCATGATGCACGGCGCGCTCGAGGACATCACCAAGGCGATCGGCAACACGCCGATCGTGCGACTGAACCGGGTCACTGCGGATCTGCCGCCAGGCGTCGAGATCTACGTCAAGTGCGAGTACTTGAACCCGGGAGGCAGCCACAAGGATCGCCTCGCGTGGAACCTCCTGCGCCGCGCCGAGGAAGCGGGCCTCCAGCCAGGCTCCACCATCGTCGAGGCCACGAGCGGCAACACCGGCGCGTCGCTCGCGCTGCTCGCCGCCATCCGTGGCTACAAGTGCATCTTCGTGATGCCCGACAAGATGAGCCAGGAGAAGGTCTCGAACCTGCGAGCCTTCGGCGCGAAGGTCGTCATGTGCCCGACCGCGGTCGATGCCGACGATCCGCGCAGCTACTACAAGGTGTCGCGCCGCATCGCCGACGAGATCCCCGGCTCGTTCTACGCGAACCAGTACCACAACCCCGCCAACCCCGAGGCGCACTACCTCTGGACTGGCCCCGAGATCTGGAAGCAGACCAAGGGTGACTTCGACGTGTTCGTCGCCGGCATGGGCACGGGCGGAACGGTGAGCGGCTGCGGCAAGTATCTCAAGGAGAAGATGCCGAACATCCAGATCGTCGGCGTCGATCCGGTCGGCTCGCTCTACTACGACTTCGTGAAGACGGGCCGCATCACCAAGCCCTTCTCGTACAAGGTCGAGGGCATCGGCGAGGACTTCTTCCCGACCACGATGAACCTCAAGATCCTCGACGACATCGTGCGCGTCGACGACAAGGAGTGCTTCTCGATGACGCGCGACATGACGCGCCTCGAGGGCCTCTTCGTGGGCGGCTCGGGCGGCGCGGCGGTGGCCGGCGCGATCAAGTGGGCGAAGACCAAGAAGGGCCCGCTCAAGATCATGGTCTTCCTGTGCGACGCGGGACAGAAGTACGTCTCGAAGGTCTTCAACGACGACTGGATGCGCGAAAACGGCTTCCTCGACGAGGAGCCGGGCCTCGGCGTCGTCGCCGACGTCCTGCAGATGCGCGGCAAGCGCAAGATCGTGACCACCTCGCCGCAGGCGAAGGTGAAGGACGTGATCGGCACGCTGAAGGAGCTCGGCATCAGCCAGCTTCCGGTGGTCGAGAAGGGCAAGCTGCGCGGCGTCGTGGGCGAGATCGATCTCCTCCGTCACCTCGTGTCGGGTGGTCAGAAAGCGTCGACGTCGACCATCGCTTCGCTCGTGGAGAGCGAATACGCGACGGTCACGCCGGACACGAAGCTCGAGCTCCTGCAGAACGTCCTCGCCGATGCCCGCGCGGCCATCGTCCTGGACGGCGACGCGGTGGTGGGCATCCTCACCAAGATCGATCTCATCGAGTACCTCTCGAAGAAGAGCGCCGAGGTGCTCGCGATGCCGAAGCCGAAG
>JAYTOQ010000799.1:0-9995 GCA_043747665.1 Polyangiaceae bacterium
AATGAATCCATGCGGGTCGACAATGGTGTCGCCGGCGTTCAGGTCGACTTCGCCGCGCAGAGGGAGCTCTACGCTACGATGCTCGTCCGCTTCCCGAACCTGGCCCTCAACCCCTCGACGCTTTTCACGGTCGTTCCCCCGCCGGGAGGCGCTCTCGTCGAGCTCACCTTCCCGAGCGGGAGGAACGGTCCCTTCGCGCTCGCGATCGCGGGCAGTTTGGTCGCCTCGGGCATCTCCGTCGATCAAACGCAGGTCTATCGTTTTGGTTTCCACGTTCGTGACGACGCGGCAGCCGGCTTCGTGCAGATTTTCGTCTCTGTCAACGGCGCCGCGTTCGGTCCGCCCGTCATCTCGACGGCGACCTCGAAGCTCGGCCCGTCCATTGCCGTGCGCATGGGCAACTTCGACATGAACAGCAGCAACTCCAAGATTGTCTTCGACGACCTCTTCCTCGACTCGGCCTCGCTACCGCTGTTGCCGTGAAGCTCCCTGTGCTTGACGAACCCCACCGCTTCAGAACGTGATGACGGTGCGGATCGACTTGCCGGCGCGCATCAGCTCGAAGCCCTCGTTGATCTTCTCGAGGGGGAGCGTGTGCGTGATCATCGAGTCGATGTCGATCTTCCCATCCATGTACCAGTCGACGATCTTCGGGACGTCGGTACGTCCGCGCGCGCCGCCGAAGGCCGAGCCCTTCCAGACCCGGCCGGTCACGAGCTGGAAGGGACGCGTGGCGATCTCCTGACCGGCGCCGGCCACACCGATGACGACGCTGACGCCCCATCCGCGATGGCAGCACTCGAGCGCCTGGCGCATGAGCGTGGTGTTCCCGACGCACTCGAACGAGTAGTCGGCGCCGCCCTTCGTGAGCTCGACGAGATGCGCGACTACGTCGCTGCCCTTTTCGAGGGAGCCCGGATTCACGAAGTGCGTCATGCCCAGCTTGCGAGCGAGCTCCTCGCGCGCGGGGTTGATGTCGACGCCCACGATCATGTCGGCGCCGGCGATCCGTGCACCCTGCACGACGTTGAGCCCGATGCCACCGAGCCCGAACACGACCACATTCGCGCCGGGCTCCACCTGCGCGGTGTTGATGACCGCGCCGACGCCGGTGGTGACGCCGCAGCCGATGTAACAGACCTTGTCGAAGGGCGCGTCGGGCCGGATCTTCGCGAGCGCGATCTCGGGGAGCACGGTGAAGCTCGAGAACGTCGAGCAGCCCATGTAGTGATGGATCTTCTTGCCGTTGATGGAGAAGCGGCTCTCTCCGTCGGGCATGACCCCCTTGCCCTGCGTGGCGCGGATGGCGGTGCAGAGGTTGGTCTTCCGGCTCAGGCACGATTTGCACTGCCGGCACTCGGGCGTGTAAAGCGGGATGACGTGATCGCCAGGGCGCAGCGTGGTGACGTGCGCGCCGACCTCGACCACCGTGCCCGCTCCTTCGTGACCGAGGATGACCGGGAAGAGGCCCTCGGGATCAGCCCCCGACAACGTGAAGTCGTCGGTGTGGCAGATGCCGGTGGCGGCGAGCTGCACCAGCACCTCGCCGGCCTTCGGCCCTTCGAGGTCGACCTCCTCGATGACGAGGGGCTTCTTCGCTTCGTAGGCGATCGCGGCGCGTACCTTCATGCGCGCAGCATACACTCCGCGCGGTTCTCGAACACCGCGTCACCGCGTCACCCAGCCCACCTGACCGGACGCGGTCGTCCGGTAGACGCCCTGCGCGTCGGAGGCGACCGCATTCAGGCCCAGGTCGGGCTCTCGAAGGTCAGCTGCATCGGACCACCAAGACCTTCGATCACCTTCGAGGTGCCTCCGTTGGGCATGATGCGCTAGACGATCCCGAAATAAGTGTAGAACGCATTCGTGCCGTCGCTCCCGAAAAAACCACGGGGCCGCGGCCCCGGCCGGTAGCTTTTGATGCGGTTGGTGATGCCGCCGTCGAGCTTGGGGGCCGGCCTCGAGCCAGTAATTGCCCGACGCGTCTGCCGCGAGGGCGCCGTCCGCCGAGACGTCGGGCCGACCCGGGGGCTTTTCAGATGTCGTAGTAGAGGAAGAACTCGTGCGGCGTTGGTCGCATGCGGATCGGATTGAGCTCCTTGGTCCGCTTGTAATCGAGCCACTCGTGGATCGCGTCCTTGGTGAAGACGTCGCCGCGGAGGAGGAACTCGTGATCGCGCTCGAGCGAGTCGAGCGCCTCCTCGAGGCTGCCTGGCATGTGCGGGACGTCCTTCAGCTCCTCGGGGCTGAGCGCGTAGATGTCCTTGTCGAGGGGGTCACCCGGATCGATCTTGTTCTGGATGCCGTCGAGACCGGCGAGCAGCATGGCGCTGAACGCGAGGTACGGGTTGCAGCTCGGATCCGGAAAGCGCACCTCGATGCGACGCGTCTTGGGGTTCGGCCCGGTGATCGGGATGCGGACCGAGGCCGAGCGATTGCGGCTCGAGTACGCGAGATTCACCGGCGCCTCGAAGCCGGGGACCAGTCGACGGTAGCTGTTCGTCGTGGGGTTCGTGAACGCGGCGAGCGACTTGGCGTGCTTGATGATGCCGCCGATGTAGTGGAGCGCCATCTGCGAGAGGCCGGCGTAGCCATCGCCGCTGAAGAGGGGCTTGCCCTCCTTCCAGATCGACTGGTGCACGTGCATGCCCGAGCCGTTGTCGCCGAAGAGCGGCTTCGGCATGAACGTGGCGCTCTTGCCGTGCTTACGCGCCACGTTCTTGACGATGTACTTGAACCACATGAGCTGATCGCCGCAGGGGAGCAGGCGATTGAACTTCATGCCGATCTCGCACTGACCGCCCGACGCCACCTCGTGGTGACCGACTTCGACCTCGATGCCCGACGCCTGGAGCGCGAGCATCATCTCCATGCGGAGGTTGGCGAGCGTGTCGGTCGGCGGGACCGGGAAATAGCCCTCCTTGTGGCGCGTCTTGTAGCCGAGGTTCGGATACTCCTCGCGGCCCGAGTTCCACGCGCCCTCGACGCTGTCGAGGTAGTAATAGCCCTCGTTCGGCTTCGAGTGATCGAAGCGGACGTCGTCGAAGACGAAGAACTCGGCCTCGGGGCCCATGAACGCGGTGTCGCCGATGCCGGTCTGGCGGAGATAGGCCTCGGCCTTCTTCGCGATGTGGCGCGGGTCGCGTGAGTACGGCTGCTTGGTGATCGGATCGAAGACCGAACACACCAGCGAAACGGTGGGGTGCGCGAAGAACGGATCGAGCTTCGCCGACTCCGGGTCCGGCACCATGAGCATGTCGGAGGCGTTGATCGGCTGCCAGCCGCGCACCGACGAGCCGTCGAACGCGATGCCGTCCTCGAAGAGCGTCTCGTCGAGGCGCTGAACCGGGATCGTCGTGTGCTGCCACACGCCCGGGAAATCGATGAACTTGAGGTCGACGAATTTCACGTCGTTTTTCGCGGCGAGCTCGATCACATCCTTGGGCTTCATGGCTTGTTCCTGGTCCTTCACTCTCTCGGAATCAGATGGCGTCTTTGCCGCGCTCGCCGGTGCGGATGCGTACGGCTTCTTCGATCGGGCTGACGAAGATCTTGCCGTCGCCGATGCGACCCGTCTTCGCGCTCTTCTCGATGGCGTCGAGCACGTCGTGCACGAGCTCGTCGGGGACGACGATCTCGATCTTCACCTTGGGCACGAAGTCGACGACGTAGGCCGAGCCCCGGTAGACCTCTTTCTTCCCGCCGGTGCGGCCGAAGCCCTTCACCTCGGTGACGGTCATTCCCTGGACACCGACCTCGCTCAAGGCATCTTTCACCTCGTCGAGCTTGAACGGCTTGATGATGGCCTCGATCTTCTTCATGACGGGCCCTTCTTCATGCTGGCCGGCGAGATGAGACTCCACCCCTCGTGAAGTTCCAAGGGTGAACTGTGTCGGCGTCGCTTCTTTCTTTCGGCCTTCGTCGTTTGTAACCGGCGTCGGTTTCGGAAATGTTTCGTAGGATGCCCGCTTCGTGTTGCGTGGCTCCCGCATCGTCCTCGGGTCCTATCCCACCCCGGTTTCGCGCATCGGCGAGGGCCTGTGGGTCAAGCGCGACGACCTCACGAGCCCGCTCTATGGCGGCAACAAGGTCCGCAAGCTGGAGCTGCTCTTAGGGGCGGCACGGGACGCAGGCAAGACGAGGATCCTGACGCTCGGCGCCGTGGGCAGCCACCAGGTCGTCGCGACCGCGCTCTACGGCAAGCGTGAGGGCTTCGCGGTCGATGCGATCCTGGTGCCGCAACCGGCGTCGCCGCATGCGGAGCTGAACGTGCGCGCGGCGCTCGCGCAAGGGCTGCACGCGGTAGCGTGTCCCGCGTGGAGCCTCGCGCCGGCGTACGTCGCGTCGCGCTGGGGCAGTGACGCGTACTTCATTCCGCTGGGCGGCTCGAATGCGCTCGGCTCGTTGGGCTTCGTCGATGCAGCGCACGAGCTGGCCGCGCAAGTTCGCGCCGGCGAGCTGCCGGAGCCTTCGATCGTGGTCGTCGCGATGGGCTCGGGCGGGACGGCAGCGGGCCTCGCGGTGGGCTTCGAGCAAGCGGGCCTCGGGACGCGCGTGCTCGGCGTCGCCGTCGCTCCGCCAACGCCGGTGCTGCGCCACATGGCGCGGAGGCTGGCGCAGAAGACGGCAGCGCTCGCGGGCCTTCCGGTGTCGTCGGGACTGCGAGCCGCGAAGCGCATCGACGTCGAAGGCAAGTGGATCGGCCGCGGCTACGGTCACGCCACCGACGACGGTCGGGCCGCGATGAACGTCGCGAGGGCCGCGGGTCTCGTGCTCGACACGACGTACACGGCAAAGGCGTTCGCGTGCGCGCTCGAGCTCGCGCGCTTGGAGAGCGTCGCGCGTACCGCCGAGAGCGGCGGCCCGGTCCTCTACTGGCACACGCTGTCGACAGCGCCTCTCGAGGGGCTGCTGGTGGGCAGGGGGAGCGACGCGAGCCCGCAGGCGCCGCTGCCGGCAGCGGTCGCGAAGCTCCTGCGAACTTGATTGGGCGACGAACGGAGGTCCGGGACTACGGCGCGGTCGCGGGCGCAGTATCGGTCGGCGATGCCGTCGGCATAGGCACCGACTGCGGCACCTCGGGCTTCGGATCGGCCGGCGCTGCAGACGCCGCCGGCCTTCGCACACGGTGCTTCACGCCCGGCGCCTGCGGCGTCGCCGGGACTGCCGATGCTGTCGCTGCCGCCGCCGACGCCGACGCCGGCGCCAACGCGGCAAGCGTGTCGTTGCTGCCAGCGGCGCTGCTTGAAGGAGTCGCGGCCGCCGCGCTCGGCGCAGCGGTCGCGGTCGCGGTCGCGGTCGTCGTCGTCGTCGCTGCGCTCGGCGGCGAGGTCGGACGCTCGCGTCGGCCCGCGGCGTAGCCACCGACGGCCACCGCGGCGATCATCATCGCGACCACGGCGAGCGTCACGACGCGCCGGCGCTCGGCGCGGACCGCGAGCTGCGCATCGCGCTGCGTATCGGGCGCGATGTCGGTCGGCGGAAGCGGGTCGATCACCGGAGGTGTTCCGGGCATCGCAACGCCGCTCGCCGACGATGACGCGCTACGCAGCCAGGGCATCGGGTCCGTCTTCGGGCCGCCGCGCTCATGCTTCGCCGACACACCCGAGGCCACGGGCGGCGAATGGGGCGGCGCCGAGAACGACGAGTCACGGCCCATCTCGAAGGACGTCGCCGCCGCCGTGCGCGTGGCATCGCTGGACACGCCGCCCACTCCTGGCGAGGAGCCCACGTTCGGGATGGTGCGCTTCGAGTCTTCTTCCTCTTCCTTGTCGCCCTCCACGATCACGCGATCGCCGTTGGGGCGGTTCGAGCGCTGCGCGCGCGCTTCCTTGGCGAAGCTCGACGCCGTAAAGATCTCCGTGTCGCCCGTCGCATCGACGGCTTGCGTCGTCGGAACGATCACCGCGGTGTGCCGGCCGGTGCCGTCGGGGAGCACCGTCGGATAAGCCTCGAGTAGACGCTTCGTGACCGCGCCAGCATCCTTGATGCGCGCATCGCGATCGTGCACGAGCATCGCGTCGATGACCTTCGCCACCTCGACCGGAACCCACGGCGCAACATCGTGGAGCAGCTTCGCGCGCGACGTGAGGATCCCTACGATGGTCCCGTGATAGCTGCCGCGATCGGCGAACGGCGGCGCGCCCGCGAGCGTCTCGTAGAGCACCGCACCGAGCGACCAGATGTCGGCGCGACCGTCGGTGTCGTCCTTGCCCTCCGCCTGTTCGGGCGACATGTAGAGCGGCGTACCGATGGGCGCGCCGCTGCCGGTGATGCGAGCGTTGCCGGCGTCGTTGAGCAGCTTCGACACCCCGAAGTCGAGCAGCTTCACGAGCATCGAGCCGTTGTCGCGCATCGTGAGGAAGACGTTGGCGGGCTTGAGGTCGCGATGGATGACGCCGGCGGCGTGGGCTTTCTCGAGGCCACGCGCCATCTGGTGTCCGATCATGACCGCGGTCGTGACGTCGAGGCGCTTGTCGCGCTCGAGACGCGTCTGGAGATCTTCGCCGGGGAGATACTCCATGACCATGTAGAGGCCGACGCGCGCATCGGCGCCGACGTCGAACACGTCCACGATGTGCTCGCTCTGGATCTGACCGAGCGCGAAGGCCTCCCGACGGAAGCGAGCGACGATGAGCTCGCTCTCCTTCATGGTCTTGTCGATCAGCTTGATAGCGACCTTCTTGCCGAGGTCGAGATGGACGGCCTCGCAGACGACGCCCATGCCGCCGATGCCGAGCACCCGACGGACCTCGTACTTGCCGCCAACGGCGAGCCCTACGAGTGATTGGTACGTCGCCGCCATATTGACTTCACGATCTCCAAGAGACGCTCGGTTTCCCGCAACGGCAGCCTCCGAGCATACCTTCGAAAGCGCGCCGTCCACCCATGAGGGGCTCAGATTGATACGTCGCCGGGACGTGCTCCCTACCTGGAAATCATTCCTCGGCGGCAGCGAAAGATCGGCGGGAAAGAACAATGAATCCCGCGACAAGCGCGTGGTCGGCGGCTCCGGCTACCCCACGGGCGTGGGCCCGTGTGGGTGACGCAACGCCTTGCCACCCGCTGCATAACGCGACGGTCGTTGCTCGCGCTGCGAATGCGCCCTCGTCTAGAGTGGCGATGTGAAGACAGCGCAATGGACATTGGCGGCCGGGATCATCGGCGCAGCGCTCACCGGGTGCACGGCACTCCTGGGCTCTTACGACGTGGGAGCCGGCAGCGCCGACGCAGGCGGGTCGACGTCGGATGGGCAGGGCTCCGACGGCAACGTCACCGGGGCCGACGGCAGCGTGGGCGAAGATGGCAGCGCGTCTGATGCGCCGGTGGTCTGCACCGGCAGCGACGTCGCGTGCGGCAAGGTCTGCGCGCCGCTCTCGACGAGCCGCGATCATTGCGGCAAGTGCGGTCACTCGTGCGGCGGCGCGACGTGCCAGGCGGGCCAGTGCCAGCCGCTCCAGTTGTTCACGGGGACCGATGCGGTCGGTCGGCTCGACGTGGCCGATATCAACGTCTTCTTCGCATCGACCGACGGCGTCGCGTCGAACAGGCTCCTCGCGTGCCCGAAGAGCGGATGTACGGTGGCGCCCACGCAGATCGCGTCGATGTCCTACCCGATCAACCAGGTGGCGGTCGTTCAGAAGGGCGCTGTCGTGTTCGAATCTGCGCCGACGCAGAGCACCGAGCGACCGACCCTCTACGCGTGCGGCATCGCGGGCTGTCCGTCGCCGCCCGTGTCGTTTACCCAGGACGGCCTGAACGGCTACGAGGGTCGCTTGCGCGTGGTCGCCGATCGCGTCTTTTACAACAGCGGAGGCAACGGCCTCGCCTGGTCTTCGTGCGCCGCCAACGGTGGTCCTTGCACGGCCGCACACTTCCTCGGCTCGGCTGGGTCAGCGAAAGGAACGACCGGCTTCTCTGCCGATACGACCAACGTGTACTTTGTCGACTCAATGGCGCGCGGCTCCGCCATTGCGACGTGCCTGCAGACCGACACCGCGTGCATGCCGGCCCCGCTGGTGGCCGGACCGCAGTCCGACGTCTTCACGACGGCCGCCGACGGCGGCAAGCTGTACTGGATCAAGCGCGGACGCGACGGGTTCACGGAAGCAAAGCTCTTCGTCTGCGATCTCCCCGGGTGCGCGACGCCAAAGCCCATTGCAGTTGGGCTCGATTCTCCAACCGAGCTCGTCGTCGACGCGAGCGGCGCCTACTGGCTCACCGCAGGCAACAAGCTACAACGCTGCTCGCCCGGTGGCTGCGCGGGCGGCCCCCAGGATTTCGCCGGTACGCCGACCGCGCTCGACAGTCCGCACTCGCTGGTGGCCGACGCCGCATTCGTCTACTGGGCGGAGAAGTCGTCGGTTTGGCGGCTCGCCAAGCCCTAGCGAGCCGGCATTGCGCCGTCAGTCCTCGTCGGCGCGGAGCTTCGCGAGCACGGACAGGTCCTCGAGCGTCGATGTGTCGCCCTTGGTCTCGGTCCCCGCGGCGACGTCCTTGAGGAAGCGCCGCATGATCTTGCCGGAGCGCGTCTTCGGCAGCGAGTCGGTGAAGCGAATCGCGTCGGGCCGCGCGAACTTTCCGATCTCCTTGTCGATGTGGTGCGCGATCGAGTCCTTGAGCGCCTTGTCCGCCGCGAACCCCTGCTTCACGGTGATGAACACGACGAGCGCTTGGCCCTTGAGGTCGTCGGGGCGCCCCACCGCGGCCGCCTCGGCGATGGAGGGATGGCTCACGAGCGCGCTCTCGATCTCGGCGGTGCCGATGCGATGGCCCGCGACGTTGAGGACGTCGTCGATGCGTCCGACCACCCAGAAGTAGCCGTCCTCGTCGCGACGCGCGCCGTCACCGGTGAAGTACACGCCGGGCATCTGGCTCCAGTAGGCCTCGCGGAAACGCGCGTCGTCGTTGTAGAGCGTGCGCGCCATCGACGGCCACGGCCTCTTGATGACGAGCTTGCCGCCCTCGTTCGCCTTGCACTCGTCGCCCTGGTCCTTGACCACCGCGATGTCGACGCCGAAGAGCGGCAGCCCGGTCGCGCCCGGCTTCGAGAGGCAGGCACCGGGGAGCGTCGTCAGCATGATCGAGCCGGTCTCGGTCTGCCACCACGTGTCGACGATAGGGCAACGGTCGCCGCCGACGATGCGGTGATACCAGGTCCACGCCTCGGGGTTGATCGGCTCACCGACCGAGCCGAGGAGACGGAGGCTCGAGAGGTCGGCCTTCTTCGGCCACTCGTCGCCGGCGCGGATGAACGCGCGGATGGCGGTGGGCGCCGTGTAGAGCACCGTGACGCCGTGCTTCTCGATGATGCTCCAGAAGCGACCCCAGTCGGGCGCGTTCGGCGCGCCCTCGTACATCATGCAGGAGGCGCCGCACGAGAGCGGGCCGTAGACGATGTAGCTGTGACCGGTGACCCAGCCGACGTCCGCGGTGCACCAGTAGAGATCGGTCTCCTTGAGATCGAAGACGTACTTCGACGTGACGTGAACGCCCGCGAGGTAGCCGGCGGTGGTGTGGAGGACGCCCTTCGGCTTTCCGGTGGAGCCGGACGTGTAGAGGATGAAGAGCGGATGCTCGGCATCGAAGGCGGGCGGGCTCTTCGCGAGCGCGAGTGACGCGTCGCTCGGCTTCCGCTCGAGGAGGTCCTGCCACCAGACGTCGCGTCCCTCCTTCATCTGGACAGGCGCGCTGCCGTGGCCGATGCGCTTCAAGACGACGACGTGCTCGATGGTCTTGGTCTTCTCGAGCGCGACGTCCGCCATCTTCTTCAGCGGGACGACGTTGCCGCGACGCCATGCGCCGTCCTGCGTCAGGAGCACCTTGGCGCCGCAATCGTTGATGCGATCGCTGAGCGCGTCCGAGCTGAAGCCGCCGAAGATGACCGAGTGCGTGGCGCCGATGCGCGCGCACGCCAGCATGGCGACGGCGGTCTCGGGGACCATGCCCATGTAGATGGCGATGCGGTCGCCGGCCTTCACGCCCATGTCGAGCAG
>JAYTOQ010000800.1:0-3358 GCA_043747665.1 Polyangiaceae bacterium
ACCGACGCGCTGCTGGCATTGGGCGAGCGCGAGTGCGTCGACGTTGCCCGAGCCCCACTGGTCGCCGCCTGCGCCGTCGCTGGCCAGGAAGATCGCGCCTGGCTGCCCGTTGGCCACCTGGCCCAGGTAGCCTGGAACGTTCGCGTTGAAGTTGACGTCCGTCGTGCCGGGCATGCTGATGTGCACCACCTTGTCCGTCCATCGGATTTGCGGCGCCCAGGTAGGCGCAGTCGGCTCGTAGGTGGGAACGTCGTTTCCCTCGGCGAACACGGTGCACGGCGCAAAGGTCGCCTGCATTTCGCAGCGCTCCAGCGCGATGCGCTTCGCTTCCGCCGCGGTCGTGAGCGCTGCGCTCGTACTGCTCTTGGGAGCTGAGACGACCGTCCCGTCGAGGGAGAGGGCGAGCGCCTTGAAGCCGGCGAGCGCTTTGTACGCCGTCGTCTTCGTGGTGCGAACGCTGGCCGTGACGAACGGCAAGTCGGCGAGCGCAGCAGGTTTGGCGAGGACGTGCGTGAGCGTTGCGGCAAGCTTGTTTTCGTCCTCGACGAACTTGTCGGCCGAAGCCAAGAGCCCGCACGCCTTGGCACCACCGATGACGAAACACGCGTCGAGCGCCGCGCTCTCTGCCTCTGCCTGGGAGCCGCTCGCGGGCATGACGCGCACGTAGCCGAGCCCCTCGGCATCGACGGCGACCGCCTTCGGGGTAGTCGCGGTCGTGTAGCCGAAGGCTGTGAGCATGGACGCCACCATCTGGGAGCGTGTCTTCACCTTCGCGTAGTCGAAGGGATCACCCTTCGCGAACGCGCCGGGGCCTGTCGGCATGCCGGAGCTTCCCGACATGCCGGAGCTTCCCGACGTTCCGGAGCTTCCCGACGAGCCGCCATCGCCCCCGGTCGGCCCGCCGCCGCTCGACGCCTCCGTCGTCCCTCCGGCGTTCGCATCGGGATCTGTCGCGCCGCCTGAGCAGCCAGGGATGACGGTGGCCAGCGTAGCGAGCACGGAGATGGAGGCCATTGAAACAGGGGCAATGAAGGTACGCATGGCGTTGAAGATACGGCGGCCCTTTTGCCTTTTGTCCGACACTTTCTGCCATCGCGATGGGCGCCATCAAGGCACGCTCGTTGGAGACCTTGGTATCCGCACGGCGTCCAGCCCGCTCGAGTGGTCCATCTCAAGACTTCGCGAGCACCCCGACGATCCGCGGGGCGAACCCGGCGTCCGCAGCGAGGCTCGCGACAGCGCCGCGGCCCTACGAGGAAGCGCGAACCTGGCGCTGCACGACCGTCGGGGCAGCAAGGCCCGAGTTGCGGAACGCCCGGGTCATGGCATCCGCGCTTCCCCAACCGACGATGCGGGCGACCCCGGCGACGGTGGCGTGCTCTCCGCTCAGCAGCATGACCGCGATCTTGATCCGGAGATGCCGTGACGTGAGCCGCCAGCCAAGGCCGACCAGGCCGATGACGCGCACCGCGCTCTCGATGTCGCGCGCCAGCTGACGCTGAGAGATCCCCGTCGCATTCTCGAGGTCCTTCATGGTCCCACCGAGATACATCCGTTCGACGGACCGCAGCATCGCCCCGAGCACGCGCTCGAGTGCCGCCGGAGCGGGCTCCCCGATCAAGGCCGGCGCGTCAGGGATGAGGATCGCGAGCCTGGACAGCTCGCGAAGCAGCCGCGGGAGTCGCTCCCTCAGCAACGTCGCCGGATGTGCCCCTTCGAGCGCCGCCGAGAACTCGAACGCCGCCGCCCAGGCGTCTTCATCCATCGCGAGGGCGGAGGGGACGCCGGCCCCGGCGAGGACGTAGGTTGTCGGGAGATGCAGCTCGATCGATACGAGCGACGACCCGGCCGAACAAAACGTGCGCGAGCGCGCCCCGTTGGCTCCTTCGAGCAGCTCTTCGGAGACGACGAACGCGCTCGGCCCCTCGAAGGAGCAGTCGCCGTGAAGCACCCAGCGCCCACGGAGAAGCAGGTAGATGCAGGTGCGATCGGGCGCGGCGGCCTCGGCAGCGGGGATGAAGCGGGTGTCGAGCGCGAAGCCGGCGCGCTCCTCGACCTGCACCCACGCCGCGCGCGCGTACCCGACGGCAAACTTGATTCGCGAGGCTCCGATCGCGACGCGCCCGCAACCGAACTGCATCTCTGACGAAAGCCTACCCGGTCGTTCGTCGCGCGGAAACGTCGCTCGTTTCCATCAGTTTGCGGATTTCACGAGTGCCAAGCACGCGTGGGCGGCTCCACGCGTGCCACAAACGACCGAACTTTCGGGCGTTCGCACGCCGTGCAGCGCGGCTTCGAGCGCAGGGAGCGAATGGAAGAGCGCGCTCGCGCGTACGCCTGCAAGCTCGGCATCGTTCGACCGCGCTCCTCAAACGCCTCATCTTTTGGTGAAATACGTTCGAGACCGACGGAACCGGTAAAACGCCGCCATAGGGCCTTTATGCGTCACCTCCTCCTGCGCGCGGCGGCCGTCGTGGCGGCCGTTCCCGCTCCCGTCGCCGTGCTCGCCTGCCTGGCCGGATGCGGCGGTGTCGTCTCGGACGGAGCCGGCACATCGAGCCCGCCGGCGACGCCCCCCGCGGTCTCCGGGACGAACCCAGGCACTCCACCGGCGCCGCCGCCACCGGCCGACCTCGCGAACGACGACCCGCTCGCGCACGGACGCAGCCTCGCCGTCGACGACGCCTTTGCGTTCGTCGGCAGCGAGGAAGCGAGCCTCGCGAGGTTCTCAGCCTCGCTCGCAAGCGCCGGAACACCGCTCTCGAAAGGGTTCTTCTTCTCGATCGTGCTCGACGACACGAGCACCTATGCGGTGCGTGACGGTCGCTTCCTCGTGCGCGTCTCGAAGACGGGCGGCGCCGAGACGATCCTCACGACGGTCGCCGGCGACGCGTATGCGAGCGAGCTCCGCATCGCCGGTGTAAGCGCGTACTTCTTCTCCATCGTCACGACGGGCGGTCTCGAGCACCAGACCTCGCACTGCACGCTCGCACGCATGCCGCTCGCTGGCGGGACGCCGACGCCGCTGCTGACCTACGACGGGTGCGGTAGGCTCGTGGTCGACGATCGCGCGGTCTACACGGTGCGAGGCAACGACATGCTCGCGATCCCCGTCGACGGCACCACGCCGACCGTGCTGTCGACGCTCACGGACGGCGACCTCTATGACCTCGCGCAGGATGCGACGCGCATCTGGGTCGCGTCCTTCCACGACTCGCGCATCTTCTCCGTGCCGAAGGCGGGCGGCGCCGTCGCGGCGCATTCGACTACGCTTGGCCTTCCCCGCGCGATCATCGCTGATCGTGACGACCTCTACTGGCTCGAGATCCCCGCCGATCCCGGCGGCGTCGCGCGTGCC
>JAYTOQ010000801.1:0-8809 GCA_043747665.1 Polyangiaceae bacterium
GAGCCTGGTGATCGATCTGGTCGGCCATCGCGGCGACCACGGACAAGGACGACTGCGGGCGATCTACTGGAGCGCCGCGTGGATCAGCCTCGCGGTCGCGTTCGGCGTGTGGGTGGCGCTCCAGTTCGGACGTGAAGCCGGCGAGGACTACTTCACGGCGTTCCTCGTCGAGAAGAGCCTCAGCGTCGACAACCTCTTCGTCTTCATCGTGATCTTCCGGCGGCTGAAGATCCCCGACAACGAGCAACATCGCGTGCTCCTGTGGGGCATCATCGGCGCGTTCGTCACGCGCGGCATCTTCATCGCGTCCGGCGCGGCGGTCCTCTCGGCGTGGCACGGCATCGTCTACGTGCTCGGCGCGTTCCTCATCTACACGGGCATCAAGACGGCGAGCGAGAAGCCGGACCTCGACGCGCATGAAGAGGGAAAGGTCCTGCCGTTCCTCCGCCGCCACATCCCGTTCACGCAGAACCTCCATGGCCATCGCTTCATCGTCGTCGAGGCGGGCCGGCGGGTGGCGACGCCGCTCTTGCTCGCGCTCGTGGTCATCGAGGTCAGCGACGTGCTCTTCGCGGTCGACTCGATCCCCGCGGTGTTCTCGATCACCGAGGAGCCGTTCATCGTCTACAGCTCGAACGTGTTCGCCATGCTCGGGTTGCGCGCGCTCTATCTCGTGCTCGCCGATCTCCTGGCGGACCTGAAGTACCTGCGCTACGGCCTGGGCGCCATTCTGTGCTTCGCCGGGTTGAAGATGCTCACGTCGGACCTCTTCCACCTCCCGCACATCGTGTCGCTGCTGACGATTGCGCTCATTCTCGTCGCCTCCATCGTCCCCAGCGTGGTCGCGAAGCGGCGCGCACGCCGGCTTGCCGGCGAGCCGATCAGCGCCCGCTGATACGCGCGGCGAGCGCGGTCACTGCCTCGTGGCCGCGGGCCAGGGCGCGCGTCCAGAGCTCGCCGCTCCTCTCGCCGGCATAGCCGGCCCACGCGAGCTCCGCGCAGATGGCGGTCGCGAACGCGTCGCGCTCATCGAGAGCGTCGAGAGCGCCGAGGGCGTCGAGAGCGCCGAGAGCGCCGGCGGTGGTCACGGGCGCACCGCGGCCACCGTTGCGATCGCGATCGGAAGGCGTGCGGACCACCTCGCCGAACGGATCGGTCACGATGGCCGAGCCCGCACCGTCGCTCGATGCGAGCACCGCATCCTCACGCATCGCCGCGCGCATCGCCACGGCGTCCATGTTCAGCCCGAACAGGTCCGCTGCGCTCGATCACACGACGTCGGCCTCGCGCAGGATCATCAGGATCGAGCGCGCATCGCGGCCCTTCCAGAGCTCCCAGCGCGCGTTGACGTCGACCACCACGACGGCTCCAGCTCGCCGGCCCGCACGCGCCGCCTTGCAGAGCGCGGCGCCATGCGAGACCACCGGCGACATGCCGGAGAGCAAGAGCACCTGCGACGTCCGGCCCTCGGGGATCGCGACCGGCCGCTCGGCATCGTGGACCGCCACGACCTGGCGCGCGCCGCCGCGCACGAACATGATCCCGCTGCTCGGGTGCGCGAGCTCGACACCACCGGCGTCCACTCCCGCACCGGCGTCCACTCCCGCACCGGCGATGCGCTTCTTCAGCCCGCGGCCGAGCGCGTCGTCGGAGAGCACGGTCGCGAGGCCGACGCGCAGTCCCTGACGAGCGAGCGACAGGGCCGCGCCGACGGCACCGCCGCCGGGCCGGAAGCCGAGCGAGGGCTCTGTCACCGCCGCGCCGTCCGCCGCGAGGCCGACCAGCGCTTCGCCGGCGCAGATCACGTCGAACGCGCGTCCGCGGGAGTCTGCGTGGACGACGCGCGATGCGCTCGGCATCCCGGAGTGTAGCCCGTCGGCCGCCACGCGCTCGCCGCCAGAGAGATTCGAGTGACTTTCTCACGCCCAGGCGCTCTTCTCCGAGGGGCATGCGTCATCGCATTTCACTCGTCGCGCGCGCCGCGCGCTCCGCGCTCTTCGCGTCCTTCGCGTCTTGCGCGGCCGTCTCGACTCTCGCCGCAGGCTGCGGTCAGGACGACGACCCCGACGGCGCGCGTGCGCTCTGGACAAAAATCAGCGCCGGGCCTGGCTTTCGCACGTGGCAGCGCGCGCCCGGCTACGGCGCGCGGAAGCCTAGCTTCACCGCGCACGCGAGCGCCGTGGAGATCTTCGTGAGCGCCGAGGTCGAGGGAGCCCTCACCACGTCGCAGGCGCCGCCGCTCCGCACGTGGCCCGTCGGCTCGGTCATCGTGAAGGAAGGATTCAGCAGCGTCACCGGCGGCTCGCGGCGGCTGGTCGCCGTCATGGAGAAGCGCGCCGACGGGTGGTTCTGGGCCGAGTACGAAGACAGCGGCGAATCCAAGTTCTCCGGCCGTCCCAGCGTGTGCATCGATTGCCATGACAATCGGCAGAGCTACTCCGACTGGGTGTACAGCTTCGAGCTGCCGCGCTAGACGAGACGCCCGATGCGCGACGCGACGGACGAGCCCGGTCACGAAGGACACGACTACGATCCTCGGTCGGCTGCCGCGCTTTCGGCGCGCCTCGAGGCCGCGCTCCTGCGCGAGGTGGCCGAGCAGTATCGACACCTGGGGCTCGCGTACTTCAAGGGCGCCCTCCAGATCCCGCAGTTCGAGCTGGTGGTCTCGCGCGCGCGGCTGGGTCGATGGATCCCGGATACGCGGACCATCGAGCTCTCGCGCCCGCTCGTGCTCGAGCAGCCATGGGGCGTCGTCGTCGAGGTGCTGAAGCACGAGATGGCGCATCAGTACGTCGGCGAGATCCTGGGCGAGACCGGCGAGAGCGCGCACGGGCCGCGGTTCCGTGCAGTATGCACGAAGCTCGGGATCGATGCTGCCGCCTCCGGCATGCCCGTCCCGAGCGATGCAAACGCGCGCGCCGCGCAGGCCGAGCATGGCAAGGTCGGCGAGCGCATCGCGCGCCTCCTCGCGCTCGCCGAGAGCCCCAACGTCCACGAGGCGGAGGCCGCGATGGCCGCCGCGCAGCGCCTGCTCCTCAAGCACAACATCGAGCTGCGGCACACGCGCGCTGCCTACGGTTACTCGTGGAAGCACCTCGGCGAGCCCACCGGTCGGACCACCGAAGCCGAGCGCGTCTTGTCGCTCATCCTCGGCAAGCACTTCTTCGTCGAGGCCATCTGGGTGCCCGTCTATCGCCCTGCGCTCGGCAAGCGAGGGAGCGTCCTCGAGATCTGCGGCTCGCCCGAGAACGTCGAGGTAGCCGAGTACGTGCACGGTTACCTCGTGCAGACCGCGGCCCGCCTGTGGATGGAGCACAAGGTCGAGCAAGGCATCTTCAGCAATCGCGAGCGACGTACGTTCCTCGCCGGCGTGATGAGCGGGATGAGCGAGAAGCTCGCGCGCGAGGCCAAGAAGAGCGCGAGCGCGGGCCTCGTGTGGGTGGCCGACGGCGACCTCGAAGGCTACTTCCGGAGCCGACATCCGCACGTGCGCCACGTCCGCTACGCCGGACAGCGTCGCACCGACGCCTATGCGCACGGGCGCGAGGCCGGGCAGAAGATCGTGATTCACAAGGGCGTGAAAGGCAGCGCTACCGATCGCGGGCTGCTCCTCGGACCGCGTCGCTAGGCACGCGGGCGCCCCCGCGCGCTACCATCGCGCGCATGACGTGGACGCTCTTCGACACGCCGATCGGGACGTGCGGTGTCGCGTGGAGCGACGCCGGCCTCACGTGGCTCCAGCTCCCCGAGGAAGAT
Source organism: Polyangiaceae bacterium (assembly GCA_043747665.1). Taxonomy (GTDB): domain Bacteria; phylum Myxococcota_A; class Polyangia; order Polyangiales; family Polyangiaceae; genus Labilithrix. The sequence goes on from JAYTOQ010000801.1 coordinate 3,757, forward strand.
GGCGACGCGACGCGCGCGCGCCTCCTCGCGAAGATGCCCGACGCAGGCGCGATGACGAGCACGAAGCTGACGCCGCCCTGGGTGAAGGACGCGATGGCGCGCGTGCGCGAGCATCTCGGCGGCAAGCCGCAGGACCTCACGCGGGTGCCGCTCGACCTCTCGCGTCTCACGCCGTTCACCGCGAAGATCCTCCGCGCCGCGCAGGCCGTGCCCGCGGGACGCACGGCGACCTACGGCGAGCTCGCGGGCGTCGCTGGCTCGCCGGGCGCGTCGCGCGCGGTGGGACGCGCGATGGCGACCAACCCGTTCCCGGTGATCGTCCCGTGCCACCGCGTGGTGGCCGCGGGCGGCGGCGCAGGCGGCTTCTCGGCGTACGGCGGCCTCGTGACGAAGGAGAAGTTTCTCTCGCTCGAGGGCGGCACGCTTGCGCGACCCGTCCGCGCGTCCGCCCCGAAGGAGCAGACCTCGCGCTTCACGGGCGAAGCAGGCGCCCGCAACCTGCCCTTCGACGGCGAGGCCGCGCTGCGTGCTCTCGCCGCGGCCGACCCGCTGCTCGGCAAGCACATCGCGAAGACCGGTCCGCTCGGGCTCCAGCTGAAGGAGACCGAGGGCACGTTCGCGGCGCTCGCCGAGTCGATCGTCTACCAGCAGCTCTCGGGTCGCGCGGCAGCGACCATCTTCGGACGCGTGCGCGCGCTCTACCCAGGCGGGCAGCTCGATCCGAAGACGGTCCTCGCGACCAAGGATCTGCCGCTTCGAGGCGCGGGTCTCTCCGCGGCGAAGCTGGCGAGCCTGAAGGACCTCGCGGCGCGGACCGTCGCGGGCGAAATCCCGACCCTCGCGCAGCTCGGGCGCATGGACGACGAGGCCATCGTCGAGAAGCTCACCGCGGTCCGCGGCGTGGGGCGCTGGACGGTGGAGATGCTCCTCATCTTCCGCCTCGGTCGTCCCGACGTGCTGCCGGTCGCCGACTACGGGATCAAGAAGGGCTTCGCGCGCCTCTTCCCCAATCCCGAAAAGAACGGCGGCCGCGTCAGGTACGGCCCCGACGAGCTCCCGTCCGCCACGGCGCTCGCGATGCGCGCCGAGCGCTGGCGACCTTTTCGCTCCGTCGCGAGCTGGTACCTTTGGCGTGCGCTCGATACCTGAGGTCTGCAGGCTTCGTCGCCTCGGTGTTTCCCGCATGTCTTGAGGGCTGATCGCCTCACCACGCGTCGCGTCTGTCGACCCCGACCCTCGTCGTGGCGTACGCTAATTCCGTCATGCCGCGCCAACGCCGGCCAGGTGAGCACGAGCTCATCGAAGGAATGCGGCTTCTCGACCGCTACACGATCCTCGACCGGATCGGCAGCGGAGGCATGGCCACGATCTATCGAGCGACCGACGATCGTCTCGATCGCGTCGTCTGTATCAAGCTCCTCCGCACCACGCTCGTCGAGGGCTCGGGCAGCAATAACACCAGCGGGCGAGCGGTCTACAAGGCGACGTACTCGCACTTTCTCCAGGAGGCGCTCGCGCTCTCCAAACTGCAGCACCCCAACACGCTGCGCATCTACGACTTCGGTTACCTCGACGACGCCTCGCCGGATCCGGGCGCACCGTTCCATGTCTCCGAGTATCTCGACGGCGGCAACCTCGAGACTCACATCCGGCTGCGCGGCGCGATCCCTGCCGACGAGGCGCTCGGGATCCTCGAGAGCATCAGCGGCGCGCTCGCCGAGGCGCATGAGCACGGGATCATCCATCGCGACATCAAGCCCTCGAACATCCTCTTCGCGCGCGTGCGTGGTGCGCTCGTTCCGAAGCTCGCCGATTTCGGCATCGCGCATAGCGACATCAAGAAGAAGCAGCGCGAGGGCACGCCGAACACCTTCGACGGCATCGAGTCGGTGAGCACCGTTGCCCTGTTTTCCCCGCGTTGGGCCGCTCCCGAGCAGCTGTGCGGCTCACCCGAGGGTCCGCGTACCGACGTCTACGCCCTCGGTCTCCTCGCGGTGTTCATGCTCACGGGCCGCATCATCTTCGGCGACGAGGACGTGCGTCTCACGTTCAACGATCGCGTGCGCGGCGACGCCATCGTCAACGCACGGCTCTCGCAGATCGGGCTCGCCGGCGACGTGGGGCGCGTGCTTTCGCATTCGATGATCGCGCGCGCCGACGACCGCATCGCGACGGCGCCCGAGCTCTTCGAGCACCTGCGCGAGGCGCTGAAGGTCCGTCCGCCCAGCAGCATCGCCCCCTTCCCGATCGAGCCGAGCGCCCAGCAGCTCCACCAGATGCATCAGCAGGCGCAGGTGCAGCACCAGCACCCGCAGGCGCAGCAGCAGCTTCCCGCGCCGCCGCAGCCCGTGGCGCTCGCGCTCGAGGTCGAGGCCTCCGGCAGCATGGGCGCGCCGCTCGTGCAGCCCGCGCCGGAGCGCGTGACGCAGTACGGCGAGCGACGCGTTCGCTTCGTGCAGGTGCACGAGAAGCTCGATCTCTCCTTCGTCGATATGGAAGGCGGCCACGTGCGCGTCCGCGTGACGATCCTTCCAGGTGCTGCCGGCACACCGCAGAAGCTCAATGTGAAGGGCCTCACGTGCTTCGTCGCACGACGTGGGCAGAGGCCCACGCCGGCCCTGACGGTCACGGCCGACGGCTCGGCGGACCTGGTGTCCTCGACGCGCGTGACGCTCGGCGAGCTCACGTGGTCCTTCGGACAGGCGACCCCCGAGGGCCGCGTCTTTGTCGTGGACGGAAGGCAGCTTCTGGTACCCTATTCAGAGGGGCATTTGGCAATTGCCCTCCTGTTGAGCCCGGGAAATGACCTCGTGGTCATGTGCCGGCGCTAGTCGACGCCTTCGGATGGGTCGGCTCGACTTGCTGAGACGCTGGGGAAAGGACGCTGTGTGACGCAGAGGGAATCGCCGCCCAGACTGCAGGGCATCGACGAAGACGAGGACGAGGAGAAGACCTCCGTCGGCGCCGCTCCCGATCCGGAAGCGGTCCGTGCTGCCTCCTCTCATTCGCCTCTCTCTCCTCATGCTCCGCCGCCGCGCGTGAGCTTCGGAAAGTTCAACACGCCGACGGCGTTCACTCCCCACCAAGGGCATCAGGTTCCTCCGCACGTCTCCCCGCCGCCTGGGGCCGGTCAACCGCAGGAGCACCGGTCGTCGGCGGCGATGACCGCGGCGCGCCCGGCACCGTCCGGTCAGCCCGCGGGTCCCCCCGACTCAGGACCGCCGGGTCCGCCGAAGTCGCAATCGATGGCGCGCCCTCCGACCGGCTCGAACGCGCCGAACCCGCCGAACCCGCGCCTCGGTCAGACCTCGCAGATGATGCCTCCCGAGCGCGGGTCTTCGGGACCGCAGCCGCTGACGCCGCCGCCGCAGTCGATGCACGGACAACACGGACAACAGGGACAACACGGACAACACGGACAACACGGACAAGCCCACCCGCAGGGCCTCGGGCAGTTGGGACACGCCAGCATGGCTCTCGGCGGACCCGCGCAGTCCGGGCTCATGCCGTTCGCGAGCCCGCAGGCGCTCGGCGGGCAGCAGCAGCCGAACGCGCATCGCAACGATCTCTCGTTCGCCGGCGCTTCCTCCGATCCGCGCCTCGGAGGCAACACGCCCAGTGGTCTCGGGCAGAACCAGTCGCTGCCTGGCACCGGCGCGATGGTGCCGATGGGCGCGCCGCCTGGTAGCGGTGCACCGGGCGCCGGCGGCCTCGGTGAAGCGCGACCTCCGCAGTCGCTCGGCCTGCGTGCCGATCAGCAGCCGCGCGAGAACCGCGCGTCGTCGTTCCACATCACGCGCTCGCGCGCGTACTCGTTCGTGCTCGATGCGCGTGGTCAGCCGATCGAGCTCGGCTCCGGTCGCTTCGCAAAGGCTTACCTCGGCGAGGAGCGCTGGCTCGAGTCGAAGACCGACTACCGCAAGCCCATCGTCATCAAGATCCTCCAGAAGGGCGTCAGTGAAGAGGATCACATGCGCTTCCAGATGGAGAAAGAGCTCCTCGAGCGCGTGCAGGGTCACCCCAACATCGTCGAGCTGATGTGCTCGGGCGAGAACGAGGACCTGAACTTTCTTCCCGCGAGCATCCGCGACAAGGTCGACACCGAGTTCATGATCCTCGAGAAGCTTGAGATGAGCCTCGAGGAGCGCCTCAAGGGATCGCGCGTGCGCGGCCACAAGGAGGAGCTGCTCTTGTGCGACATGCGCGAGCGCCTCTTCCGCGTGCTCGACTACATGATTCCGGTCTCGAGCGCCGTCGAGTACTCGCACCTGGTTCGCAACATCTGCCATCGCGACATCAAGCCCGCGAACATCCTCATCGGTCTGCCCGATCCGAACCTGCGCGGCGCGACGCTCCAGGTGCGCCTCGCCGACTTCAACGTGGCGAAGCTCTCGGACGAGGAAGTTCACTTCGGCATGACGCAGATGAAGGCGGCCGTCCCCGGCACGCTCTTCTTCCAGTCTCCCGAGCAGGAGACGAACATCATCGAGCTGCTCGTCGACGTTCAGCAGGGCGTGCCCGAGGTCGAGTACTTCGAGGACTTCTACATCCAGATCGCGAAGAACGACTCGTTCTCGCTGTTCAATCGCGACCAGCAGTACCCGGTGCTCTACGCGGATCGTGCAAGAAAGCGCCTCGTGCTGGGGCGCCCCTACCGCGAGACCTCGGAAACCAACGTCCGCGCGCGCATCCAGAAGAGCGTCGGCCGTCCCGCCGACGTTTACTCGCTGGGAGCGACATTCTACTATTTGATCAGTGGCGCCTACGCGAACCCGAAGACGCTCTACGACGCGTTCCACAAGTTCATCGAGTACGAGCGCGCCGACGAGAACAACACCATCGAGGCGTATCTCCGGCACGAGTACAGCGTCATCAACTCGCTGCGCGCGCCGAAGTCGCAGGACGGAAGCCCAGAGGTCGCGCCCGCCGACCGCTTCTTCTCCTACAAGCAGTTCCTCGACGGCAACGGCGAGCTCATCGATCCGAACGTGATGCTGATCATCGCCAAGTGCATGATCCGCAACAAGCCGGACAGCTACTGCCAGGCGCACGA
>JAYTOQ010000802.1:0-4257 GCA_043747665.1 Polyangiaceae bacterium
CTGGCCCCTCTACATGGGCTTCTTTCCTTACTACGGCGGGGTCGGCATCGGCCTCCTGTTGCTCGGGTTTGTCGCGCGGCGCGGGACCTTCGACCGCCGCGCAGCGATCATCGTGAGCGCGGGCCTCGCGCTGCAGTTTGTGCATCACGCGTTCAGCGTCGTCCCGACCGTCCTCTTCCTGTGCATCCTCGTGGGCATGCGTGCCGCGCGGAGCGAGCGGCGCGCGGTGCTGGCTCGCCTGGCCATCAGCCTCATCCCAGCGACGATCGGCCTTCTTTCTCTGGTGATTTTTCGTCCCGATAGCCAGCCCGGCGAGGTGCTCCACTGGGAGCCTCTGGCGCGCCGCTTGCTGATCTTGCCGCGCGTCCTCTGGTCCGGGAACACGCCGACCCGCTGGCTCGGCAACGTGCTGCTCGTCGGCGGGTTCATCGCATCGGCGGCGCGCTTCCGTGAGGCGGAGCGCACGGAGCGTGCCTATGTCCTCTGCGCGTGGTCGGCGATGCTGTTGCTCGTCAGCTTGCCCATCGTGATCCCTGGCTGGCAGTTCTTCAACGTCCGGTTCGCGCCCTTCGCCGTCGTGTTCGCATTGCCGCTCTTGCCGATCGAGCGGCTGAGGCGCCCGATGCTCGAGGGTGCGGCGTGCGCGATCGCTGCTGCTTGCTTCATCGCGTCGGCGTGTGGCTTCCACCGCTCGCTGCGCGCCTCCTGCGCGGACGACCTGGCGGGGCTGACGTTGCCGATCACGCGGTCGGCGTTTCGGCTCCCCATGGTGCTCGAGCCGTTCTGTGGTTTGCCGCGCGATGCGACGAAGGCGCCCGTTCCTTTTCTCGCGCCGGCCCGTCAGCTCGCCGCGCTGTATGCCGCGCAGCAAGGCGGCACAATTCCCGACGCCTTTGCGGGCACGTTCGCGATCCATCCCTTCAAGGTGCGACGAGGCGACGGCGCGCCCCGCGTGCCGATCCCCGAGCACGAAGTGCTGCGGTTCGGTGAGGAGGCCTCGCGGCTGGCGGATCCCCGGGCTCGTCGACATGCGCTCCAGACCATCGCGATCCACGCACAATCGTACGAGGACGTCCTCCTCTTCGGCGCCGCCGACGCGGATGTGGCAACCCTCGGCGAGCTCGGGCTGCGAACGACGTTTCGCCAGGGGACGTTCGCGATGCTGCAGCTCGAGCCGTGCACCATCGAGGTCGTTTTCGAGGACCGCGAACGCGCATCGACCATCACCGTCGGCGGCGGCATCGGCGGACGCAACGAGATCATGTGGGAGCGCCGGGCCAAACCCGGCCTTCCTGCGGGCGCGGACGGCGACATCGTCGTGCCGGTTGGACAGCGCCTGTGCGGTCCGGGTTGGATCCGAGGTCGTTACCAGGTCGGCGACATCATCTATGCCTGCGGCCATACCGCCGACGGCACGATCCCCTACGTCGCCAGGCCGGGCGAGATCACGCGCGTCCGCTGCAGCGCGCCCGAGCTCTGACTCGGGTTTCGCTGCTTACGCGTCGCCGGACGGCGACGCTGCGGGCGGCGGCGCAGACAGCGCGCCTGGCCGCAAGCTGCCGACGGGCTCGTGGGCCATCTCGGGGTCCATGGCCTGCACGCGCGCTCGTACATGCGTGAAGATGCTCTGCGCGATCGACATGCATGGCACCGCGAGCAGCGCACCCACGGTGTGGAAGAAGTGCTCGCCGACGAGGAGCGAGAACACCACGAGGACCGGGTGGATCTTCGCGGCGTCGCCCATGATCTTCGGGTTGAGGACGTTCGCCTCGAGCTGGTGCACGCCGATGATCCACACGAGCACGAACACCGCCGTGCCGACCGACTGAGTGAGGCCAAGGGCCACCGCAGGGATGGCGCTGATGATCGAGCCGAAGATGGGGATCAAGCTGAGCACCGTGGCGATGAGTGCGAGGACGGGCCAGTACTTGAGGCCGACGATGGCGAAGCCGATCGCCGAGAGGACGCCGTTCATCAGGCAGATGATGAGCTGCCCTCGCACCACCCCGGAGAGGCCACGATCAATCCGCGCGAGGAGCTCGTGGAAGGAGGGGCGCGAGCTCGGCCTCACGAGGGAGACGAAGAAGCTCGTGATGCGCTCGCGCGTCAGCATCATGTACGCGGCGAGCATCAGCGTGATGCCGAACACGAAGAAGAAGCGGCTCACGCCCGCGATGATGTCGCGGCCGATCTTCACGATCTCGAGGGCATTGTGCTGTGCATACAGCAGGCTCTTTCCTGCAGCGTCGGCGACGAGGCGATCGAGATCGAAGCCGGGGTCGCGGGTCTCGCGTAGCGGCTCGATGGTGTACCCGCCGCCCTTCGCGGGGGTCACCGAGAGCGGCCCGTTCAGCTCGATCCCAAAGGCGCCGTCGGGGCGCGGTCGCGCGACGATGCTGCCCGGCGGATCGGTGGGCGTACCGTCCTCGTTACGGTCGCGATCACGGTCGCGATCATGGTCACGCGGAGGCGCGGGCTCGGTCGCGGGGGCTTCGGGGGCCTTCACCTCGGGACCGAAGCCGGCGTCGCGAAGGCGCTGTTGCCACGCGGGCACCCAGCGCGTGCGCACCGCGATGCCGAGCGCGGGCAGCTCGCGCCGCAGGTTCACAAGCTCCATCCCGACGCGCGGCGCCGTGAAGCGGATGAAGATTCCCATCGTACCGAGCACGCAGACGTAGACGAGGATGATCGCTGCCGCGCGCGGCACGCGCTTCCTCTCCACCCACGCGACGAGCGGCGTGAGCACGTAGGCGATCACGAGAGCGAGCACGAACGGCAGGAGCACCGACTGCGCGGCGATGACGATGGCGATGGCGACCGCCGCCGAGCCGCACAGGAAGAGCGTGTGGCGGCGCTTGGCCTCGCGCGCCGTACCGTCGTCGATGATCATGCGCCCTCCGGCGCGGGCGCGCGTGTGCCGGGCAGATCGGCGAATGCGGGGTAGAGCTGACGCCAGGCCTCGTCGAGGTACTGGGGCATCACGCGCACGTCGGCGAGGACGGGCATGAAGTTGGTATCGCCGCTCCAGCGCGGCACCACGTGACCGTGCACGTGGCCGGGCACCCCTGCCCCCGCCGCAGCGCCGAGGTTGAAGCCGACGTTCAAGCCGTGGCAGCGGACGGCCCGCTTCAATCTCGAGGTGCTCTCGCGGAGGAGATCCATCAGGGCGATGTACTCGTCGGCTTCGAGGTCCGTCAGCTCGGCGACGTGGCGACGCGGCGCGACGAGGAGATGAGAGGTCGTGAAGGGATAGCGATTCAGGCACACGAACGCGTGCCGCTGCACGACGACGACGAGGTTCTCGCGAAAAAGCGCCTCTTCGCCGGGGTATGCGCACAAGAAGCAGCCCTCGACCCTCTTTGCGGGATCGAGATACTCCATGCGCCAGGGCGCCCAGAGAGCGGTCGTCATCGCGCGGCACGATAGCAGCTCGACGCCCACAAAACGCCAGCGGCGGCGCGCTCTCTCGAGCGGCCGCCGCGTGCGATTTCGATCGTGCGACCGTGACAGCGCGTGCCGTTCAGGCTCGCTCCGTCAGAGTCAGAAGGAGGTCACTCCTTCTCGGTCTCGTCCTTCGCCTCACCTTCGTCCTTCGCCTCGCCTGCCGGAGCCTCCGGAGCTTCCTCGGCGTCGTCGGCTGCAGCAGCCTTGGCGCCCTTCTTCTCCTTGCCCATCAGCTTCTCGCCCATCTTCTGCTTGATGAGCTCACCGATCGACGTCGCCTTGCCGCCGTCGTCACCGCCGGCAGACTTGCTCTTGCCCGGCGCGACAGACTGGCTCTTCTGCGGTGCAGACTTCGTCGAGCCCGCCTCACCGATGCGCATCGACAGCGTGAGCCGGCGATCCTGCGAATCGATGTTGGCGATCTCGGCCTGAATTGCGTCGCCGATCTCGAAGGCGACGACCTCGCCGGCCTCGTTCTTCTTCTCCACGAGCTCGTTCGAGGGAACGTGTCCCTCGACGCCGTCGCGGATGCGAACGAAGACGCCGTAGTCGACGATGGAGACCACCTTCGTGTCGACGAGCTTGCCGGGGGGGAACTCGTTGAAGATGTTCGGCCAGGGATCGTCGAAGAGCTGCTTGATGCCCAGCGACACCTTCTTCTCGTCGTGGTTGATCGAGAGGATGATCGCTTCGACGTCGTCGCCCTTGTGGTGGAGGTCGGCCGGGTTGTTGACCTTGGCCGTCCACGACAGGTCGCTCTTGTGGACCATGCCGTCCACGCCTTCTTCGATGCCGATGAAGACGCCGTAGTCG
>JAYTOQ010000803.1:0-10990 GCA_043747665.1 Polyangiaceae bacterium
CCATGGCGGGAAGATGTCGATCGACGGCACGCGCAAGTGGGCCGAGGAGGGCTACGAGCGCGAGTGGCCGCAGGTGGCGAAGCAGAGCGACGGCGTCAAGGCGCACGTCGACGCGATCTGGTCCCAGCTCGGCATTCCGCTCGGGGAAGCGAGCGCACAGGCGAGCGCACAGGCGAAGGCGAAGGCCGCCGACGGGAGCGCGAACATGAATGCCCCCGTCGCTCGGCTGGACGCACGGAAGGACGCGCCGCAGCATGGGAGCGCGAACCGCGCGATGTTCGACCGCATTGCGCCCACGTACGACCTCCTCAACAAGCTCATGTCGTTCGGCATCGACAAGAGGTGGCGCCACAAGGCCATCGCGGCGATCGGCAAGAGCGGAGGCCGCGTCGGGCCCGTGCTCGATCTATGCGCAGGCACGCTGGATCTCTCTGCGCTGCTCGAGCAGACGTTCCCCACCGAACGGATCGTCGCGTGCGACTTCTCCGCGAACATGCTCGAGCGCGGCAAGGACAAGGTCACGCGCACGGAGCGTGTGGTCGGAGACGCGCTCGCGCTCCCGTTCGACGACGCGACGTTCGGCGCGATCATCTGTGGGTTCGGGATGCGGAACCTCGCCGACCTGCGTGCCGGCGTCCGCGAGGCACGTCGTGTGTTGCGTCCCGGCGGGACGTTCGTGACGCTGGAGCTCTTCGCGCCGAAGCTGCTTCGCACGCGCGCGTTCCACAGCGCGGCGCTGAAGAGCGCGCTCCCGGTGCTGGGCGCCGTCGTCGCTCGCGATCGCGACGCCTATGCTTACCTCGCCGAGAGCATGGTCGGGTTCGTCACGCGCGAGCAGTACGAGACGATCCTTCGCGAGGAGGGCTTCGAGACCGTCAGCGCCACCAACCTCACGCTAGGCGTCGCCGCGATCGTGACGGGAACCGCGAGAAAGCAGCCCAGGGGACAGGTCAACGCGACCGCCAATAACGCACGTCATGCGAGCGGAGAGGTGCTGGCATGAGCAGCATCGAGCGAACCGGCGGGATGGGGAAGCGCAAGATCGTCATCGGCATCACCGGGGCGAGCGGCGCGCCGTATGCCAAGCGCATCCTCGACATCCTCGATGAGCGAGCGCGCACGCGCGGAGACGTCGAGATCGCGGTCTGCCTCTCGTCGACTGCGCCCGAGGTATGGGCGCTCGAATGTGGCGGCGACATCCGCGAGGCCATCGGCGGCCGCTTCCCGATCTGGGGAATGCGCGACTACAAGGCGCCGTTCGCGAGCGGCAGCGCCGGCTGGCACGCGATGGCCATCGTGCCGTGCTCCATGAGCACCGTCGCGCGCATCGCGCACGGCATCTCGGACACGCTGCTCACGCGCGCTGCGGACGTCATGATCAAGGAGCGCCGCACGCTTGTGGTCGTGCCGCGCGAGATGCCGCTCAGCGTGATCCATCTCGAGAACCTGACCGCGCTCGCCAAGGCGGGCGCCATCATCCAGCCCGCTATGCCGTCGTTTTACGGCAAGACGAAGACGCTCGAGCAGGCCATCGACACCGTCGTGGGCCGCACGCTCGACCAGCTCGGCCTCGAGCACGACTTGCTGAAGCGCTGGGGCGACAATAACGAGGAGAAGCCGTGAGCAGGTTCGTCGAAGATGCGATAGCGAAGGCCGGTCTGCTGCCGGTGCTCGCTGCGCGAAGGTCCGGAGATCTCGAGACGGTCCGCACGACTGTGACGTCGTGGGGCGCGGCCGACCTCCTCGTGCTCGGCGCTGCCGCTGATGCGTTTCGCACCGAGGACGTGGGCGCGGTGGTACGCATCCATTCCGGCGGGCATCCGACGACGGATGTGACCTGGGTCGATGCCTCGGCACATTCCTCGGAGCTCGAGTTTCTCCGCGCCGTTGCCGTGGCGCGCATTGCCGGGGGGGCGGGGGAGGGCAAGGATTCGCGCATCGGAGTCGACTGGTCGAAGTGTGGAATGGAGCTGGCGCAGGTCGCCCTCGGCTTCGGCGCGAGCGAGCTCCGCGGACCGATCACGCGGAAGAGCGGCCTTCCCATTTACGCCGACGAGAAGACCAAGGTGAAGGGCCAGGGGATGGTGGAGCTCTCCTCCATCAAGCGCCAGGAGATCGCCGCGCTCGTCACGCACGCTGGTCGCCTCCCAATGTTTATCGACGAAGAAGCGGCGCACGGGGAAGCACTCCGCGCGCGCGAGTCCAGCCAGGAGGTTGCGGGTGTCTGAGTCTCCGAAGCTCGCGAGCATCCGCGAGAAGGTCACGCGCGGCGAACGCCTCACGTACGACGACGGCATCGCGCTCTTCCTCGAGCCAGATCTGCTGGCCATCGGGCAGCTCGCCAACGAAGCCCGCGAGAAGCGTCACGGCGATCGCACGTACTTCAATCGCAACATGCGCATCGAGGTGACGAACGTCTGCGTCGCGTCGTGTCTGTTTTGCTCCTTCGCGAAGCTGGAAGAGCACATGCCCGGCGCGCACACGATGAAGCTCGAGGAGGCCTGGCACGAGCTCGAGAAGCGCATGGATGATCCGGGCGGGCCGCCCACCGAGATCCACGTCGTCAACGGCCTCCATCCCGGGTTGCCGTTCTCGTACTACGAGGAACTGCTGCGCGGCTTCAAGCGCATCGATCCCAAGGTCCATCTCAAGTGCTTCACCGCCGTGGAGATCCACTTCTTCGCGCAGCACTACGGCATGACCTACGTCGAGGTGCTCGAAAAACTCCGCGCCGCCGGGCTCGAGAGCCTGCCCGGTGGCGGCGCCGAGATTTTCGACGAGGGCGTTCGCCGCAAGATCAGCCACGACAAGGCTACAGCCGACGAGTACCTCGAGGTCCATCGGGTCGCGCATCGGATGGGCATGCGCACGAACGTCACGATGCTCTACGGGCACATCGAGACGTTCGCGCATCGCGTCGATCACATCCTTCGCTTGCGTGACCTCCAGGACGAGACGAAGGGCCTCCAGGCCTTCATTCCTCTCGCGTTCCATCCGGACGGAAACGGCATGAAGAACCTGCCCGCGCCGACAGCGGTCGACGATCTCCGCACCATCGCCGTGAGCCGCCTCTTGCTCGACAACGTCGATCACATCAAGGCGTACTGGGTGAGCCTCACGCCTGATGTTGCGCAGATCGCGCTGCGCTTCGGCGCCGACGACATCGACGGCACCATCGTGCACGAGACCATCTACAAGGCGGCGGGCACTCGCTCGCCCGACGCGCTGGGTTACGAGGAGCTCGTGCGCCTCATCCGCGAGGCCGGCCGCATTCCCGTCGAGCGCGACACGCTCTACAACGTCGTGCGCGAGCTGCCGCGCGCCGCGGTGCCGGAGGCGGCGCTGAAGCCCATCGAACGCGAGCGCGCTCGGCCGCGCGTGCTTCCCATTCTCCAGGGTCCGCAGAGCCCGATCCAGGGCAAGGAGACCCCGTCATGAGCGCGGAGAAGAAGCTTCGCGCGCTCGGTGTCGCCTACCTCAACGCGCGACCGCTGTGGGAGTCGCTCAAGGACGACGCGCGAATCGATCTCGACCTCGCTCGCCCGAGCGCGCTCGCGCGGGCGCTCGCAGAGAACGAGGCCGACGTCGGGCTCCTCCCCGTCGCGGCCGCGGCGACCATCGGCGAGCTGCGTCTGCTCCGCAACATGGCCATCGGCGCGCGCGGCAAGGTGCGCAGCGTGGCCATCGTCTCGGAGCGCCCGCTGCACGAGCTCGACACCATCGCGCTCGACCTCTCGTCGCGCACGAGCGTGGTCCTCGCGCGATTGCTCCTCGCGCGGCGCAAGCTCGCCCCGCATCTCTTCGCGACTGACCCCGAGCAGGCCGTCGCAGCGGTGAAGGGGGCGACCGGCGCGCTCGTCATCGGTGACGCCGCGCTCGACGTCGAGACGCGCTTCGAGCATCGTCTCGACCTCGCCGAGGACTGGTTTGAGTGGACTGGCCTGCCGTTCGTCTTCGCGGCCTGGTTCGCTCGGCCTGACGCGGTCGACGCGCACCACGAGGACATCTTCCGCGTCGCGAAGCAGAAGGGCCTCGCGCGCGTCGATGCCATCGCGGCCGAACACGGAGCGCGCTCCGGTCTCGACCCGGCTTCGTTGCGTGCATACCTCACGGAATCGATCCGCTACGACCTCGGCGACGAGGAGCTGCTCGGCCTCGAGCGTTTCTGGAGCGAGGCTGCTGACGCGCGGCTCCTCCCGCGCACGACCGCGCGCTTCGATGAGCCGCGAAGGTCCTCGCTGCGGCCCAGCCTCGACACCATCCTGAACCGCGCCGCCGACGGCGAGCGGCTCTCCGCGTCGGACGGCGAGCGCCTCCTCCGCGAGGGCACCTTCTTCGAGCTCGGGCTTGCCGCCGACGCCGTCCGTCGTCGGAAGCATCCCGACGGCGTCGTCACGTACATAGTCGACCGCAACGTCAACTACACGAACGTCTGCACGACGAGCTGCAAGTTCTGCGCGTTCTACCGTCCCGTCGGACACCCCGAGGGCTATGTGCTCACGCGCGAGGTGCTCGGTCAGAAGCTCCAGGAGGTGGTCGACGCCGGTGGTGTGCAGATCCTCCTCCAGGGAGGCCTGAACCCCGATCTCCCCATCGGCTGGTACGAGGACCTCTTCCGCTGGATCAAGACGGAGTACCGCCTCGGGCTGCACGCGCTGTCCCCGGAGGAGATCCTCCACCTCGCGCGCCTCGAGAAGATCACCGTCAAGGAGGTGCTCGAGAAGCTCCATGCCGCGGGTCTCGACTCGGTGCCGGGCGGCGGCGCGGAGATCCTCGTCGATCGCGTCCGGCGAAAGATTGCCAAGACCAAGTGCACGAGCGAGGAGTGGCTCGGCGTGATGCGCGTCGCGCACCAGATGGGCCTGCGCTCCAGCGCGACCATGATGTACGGCACAGTGGATACGCTCGAGGACCGCATCCAGCACCTCGTGAAAGTCCGCGATCTTCAGGACGAGACGGGCGGGTTCACCGCCTTCTTCTGCTGGGACTATCAGTTCGAGAAGGGCACGCATCTCGCGCCCGGCGAGAACGGCACGCACCTCTACCTGCGCACGCAGGCGGTAGCGCGGCTCATGCTCGACAACGTCGATCACGTCGGCGCGTCGTGGGTCACGCAGGGGCCCGCGGTCGGTCAGGTGGCGCTCCGCTTCGGCGCCGACGACTTCGGCAGCGTCATGTTCGAGGAGAACGTGGTGTCGAGCGCCGGTACGACGTTCGGCATCAACGCCGACAAGATCGAAGGGCGCATTCGGCAGGCGGGTTTCCGCGCCGTCCGCCGCAACGTCCGCTACGAGTGGTTGAACGAGCCGGGCTGACCCGCACGATCGCTCATGTCCGCTGTCGTCTTCCACGCCGATCACGTCCTGCCCGGTGACGCGCCGCCGTTCGCCGACGGCGCGGTCGTGGTCGCGGGCCGCGGTCACGAGGCACGGGAGGGGACCATCCTCGACGTCGGTCCCGCGACCGAGCTCTTGCCGCGCCATACCGGAGCCGACGTCAGGCGCGTCCGCGGCGCGGTGCTTCCCGGCCTCGTCAACGCGCACACGCATCTCGAGCTCTCCGCGATGCGCGGCAAGGTGGGAGGCGGCCGCGGCTTCGTGGGCTGGGTCGAGTCGCTCATCGCGCAGCGCCCCGAGATCGCGCCCGAGGAGGATGCGGAGGCCATCGAGGCGGCGGTCGACGAGCTCGTTCGCACGGGCACCGTTGCGGTCGGCGAGGTGACGAACTCGCTCGCTGCGGTGCGTCCGCTGGCGCGACGCGGCATCGGTGGATGCATCTTCCACGAGGTCTTCGGGCAGGATCGCGCTGCCGTGCTCCGTCGCGTCGAGGGCCTGCGCGCCGAGCTCGATGAGCGTCTCGCCGCGTGGCCGACCAGCGATCTCAGCTACGCCCCCGCGCCCCACACGCTCTACACGACACACACGGATGCCGTGCGCGCGCTCCTCGACAGCGCGAGCAAGTACGGCGCCCGCACCAGCCTCCACCTCGCCGAGCACGCCGGAGAGCGGCGAGCGATCGAGCAGGGCGACGGTTCGGTGCCGGCGTGGCTGCTCGCGCGCGCCAAGCAGAAGCCGGCGTGGCCGATGATACCGCTCTTCGAATATGCCGAGTCGCTGGGCGCCCTGTCGCCGTCGGTGCTGCTCGTTCATCTCACGGAGGCCCGCGCCGAGGAGCTGGCGATGGTGGCCGCGAAGGGAGCGCCGGTGGTGCTCTGCCCGCGTTCCAACCTGCACATCGAGATGAAGCTGCCGCCGCTGCTCGCGGTACGCGCGGCCGGCATCGAGGCGGCGCTCGGCACCGACTCGCTCGCGTCGAACGCATCGCTCGACGTCCTCGCCGAGGCCAAGGCGCTCGCCGATCGCTTCCCCGGGGTGCCGGCGTGGGAGCTCGTGAAGATGGCGACGTGGCACGGCGCGCGTGCGCTCGGCCGTGCCGATCTCGGTCGCCTCGCGAAAGGAGCGCGTCCGGGGCTCCTCGCCATCGAGGGCGATGTACCCGCCGGCCGCGACGGCGCCGCTTTCGTTCTTGCCAACCTGCGTCTGCCACGACGCATGCTTGCGCCGCGTGCGCTCACGGAGACTGCATCATGATCGCGCTCATTCGTCGCTGGGGAGAGCTCGTCACGTTCTCGCACACGATCTTCATGATGCCGTTCGCCGCCGCCGCCGTGGTGCTGTCGCTTGCCGTGCCTCACGAGTCGCTCACGCCGATGCGGGTGCTCGCGATCATCGGCTGCATGGTGACCGCGCGCTCCAGCGCGATGGCGTTCAATCGCTGGGCCGATCGCCACGTGGACGCGAAGAACCCGCGCACCAAGGCGCGACCCGTCGCGGCGGGTCGCATCGGCGCCGGCGAGGCGTTGGCGCTCACCATCCTGTCGGGAGTAGTGTTCTGCGCGATCGCGGCCACCCTCGGGCGCTGGACCATGCTCCTCGCGCCGCCCGTTCTCGCGGTGCTGCTCGGCTATTCGTATGCGAAGCGGTTCACGTGGGCCGCGCATGCGTGGCTCGGCCTGGCGCTCGCGCTCGCGCCGGGAGGCGCGTGGCTCGCCATGGGTGCGACGCCGAGCGCAGGCATCGTGCTCCTCATGGTCGCGGTGCTGACGTGGCTCTTCGGCTTCGACGTCCTGTACGCGCTGCAGGACGAGCACTTCGATCGCAAGGAGGGCCTGCACTCGGTCCCCGCTCGATTCGGCACGAAGCGCGCGATGCTGATGGCCGCCGCGGCGCACGCGCTGACCGTCGTTTCACTCGTTGGAACGGGCGTGGCGCTCCATCGAGGCGCTGTGTTCTTCGGCGGCGTCGCGATCGTCGGAGTGGTTCTGATCATCGAGCATCGCTTGGTGCGCCCGAAGGACCCAGCGGCCGGCGCCGTCGACTTCTCGAAGATCGGCAAGGCGTTCTTCGACTGCAATGCCTACGTGAGCCTGGGCTTCTTCGTGACCACGGCGATCGACGCCGCGCTGCGCTGACGAGCGTGGGCGGCGATTACTCTACTCGAGCAGCATGAGCCACGCGCTCATGCACGCGCTGGCTTCGCCGCACAGCTTCTGCGCCCCGCACGTCCGCGCGGCGGCAAGCACCGCCGGCTTCAGGCGCGCGCCGACGTCGTCGAGATAGCGGCGGAACGAATCGCTGCAATACGACGAGCAGCGCATGATTCCGGTCGCGCAGAGCTCGTCGCCGAAGGTCGAGGTCTGCGCGCATGCCGTCGCTGGCGTCCCGCACTCCGCGGTGGCGAGACAATCGAGCCAGGGAATGGCGCCCTCGCTGTGGGTCATCGCCAGCAGCGTGCAATCCGCGGTCGCCTTCGCCGCTTGTCGTTCATCGAAGCCGACGTCGCAATGAGCGCTGAACTGCCGCGTGGAGCGCACGCACGCCTCCGCCACGCCGGGCGTCTCGGCGAGGTGCGGGTCGGCGCTCCAGCCGTCGCATGCAGTCGGCCCGCATCTCTTGTCGAGCGTGACCGTCTCGCCATTCGTCGATGCCGTCTGCCGCGAACAGGCAAGCGGCGCCACGATGGCCGCGAGGGCAAACGAGAACGACGGGAACCGTGACATGCAGGCTGAGTCGGCCGCGCGGCGCGAGGAGTTGCTCACTCGCTGAGCTTCCACCATTCGCGTATGCAAGGCCCGACGTCGTCGCAGCTGAGCAGGTTGAGGCGGCTCCTGGCAGCCGCGAGCATCGTCGTTCCCGGCCGTCCCAACGGTCGTGTACCTCCTCCTCCTCATCACCATCGCGCCTGATCGGGGCGGTCTGCGTCTCACTCGTCCGGATGGGGATCGCCTCCTGTGCAGGCGGAGCAGGGGGAGTACATCGGTCAGCGGCGCGGCGCCCGGAGCCACGCCTTCTCGCCCCACGGGCAGCGGAAATTCTGAGGTTTGGTGAGCACCCAGAGCGTCGGGACCGGGGCTGGCGAGCTGGGAAACGGACCGTCGCCATCGGTGAAGTACACGACGCCGTCGACGTCGTGCGCACCGAGCAGCGCCGGCGCAAACACCGCGCGCAGGTCGGTGCCGCCGCGGCCCACCACGTTCTCTATCCGGCCCGCGAACGGATAGACGCGCGCCACCGAGACGTCGCACTCCGCGATCGTGATGTGCGCGCGCTCCGAGAGGACCACCAGCTGCCGCGCGATCTCCTCGAGCTCCTGCTTCGTCATGCTGAGCGACGTGTCGATCGCGACGAGCAGGCGCTGCTCGGCGGTCCGTCGAGGCGCCCAGCTCCGTCCCGGGACCTCGAAGATGCGACTCGGGAAGCGACGGCTTGGCCTCGACCACGTGTGCACCGGCGAGCGAGCGCGCGCGACGAACATCGCGAGGGCCGCACGCCAGTCCATGATCTCGTCCGGAGCGCGCGTCGTCTCGGCGAGCTCCTCGATCAAGCGCCCTGGCGTCCGTCCCGCGACGAGATAGCGACGCGACACGTTGGGGTCGTCGTCCTCGTCGTCGATGCGCTCCTTGCGTTCCGCGCGCGCCTCCTCGATCGCGCGTTCCACGAGCAGCGCGGTCTGCGCGATGCCGCCCGGCTGCGCGTCCGGCTTCGCGAGGTGCCGATGATCATCGACGGTGCCGGTTCCAGGCTCACCCGGGCTCGCCTTGGGTCGCGAGCCCGTGCCCTGCATGTGCTGTACGAGGATCTCGTAGCGCTCGCGCGTGCTCTGCCCCGCGCGAATCCCCACCGACGAGTACGAGCGCCACGTCACGGCCGGGGGCAGCTCCTCCGCGATGTACTCGTTCGCCGACATCTCGATCGCGAGGTCCATCAGCTCGGGCTCCTCGCACTCCGCGAACTTCGAATGCGTGAGATGCCCGAGGACCACGTGATGCACCTCGTGGAGCAGCACGCCGCGCAGGTACTGCGGCTCCGCGGTGAAAGCGTCGACGTTCACGTGCAGGTAGAACCGCCCGTCCTGCAGCGACACCGCCATGCGAGCGACCGAAGGGTCGGCGACCGGCGTGAGCTTCGCGAGGATCGCCGCGTAATACGGATACGCCTCGAGGAACGACGGATCACGAATGAAGTCGTCGAGCCACGTCTGGAGCTGGCTCCGCGTGCGCGAGGTGACCACGCTCATGCGTTCATATCCTCATATCCTCATATCCTCATATCCGCTCATCCGCCTGGCCGGACCGGCATGATGCCGACGCGCTTCAGGGTCTCGACGAGCGGCATCGCATGACGCTCGTGGAGCGCGACCAGGAGGTACCCCAGGCTGGTGCGCGCGACGTTGCTCTTCTTCAGCTCGGCCAGGCGCGACGGCGTCTCGATGAACGCGCGCAGGCCGGTGATGGCGAGCGCGATGCGATGCTGCTTCGCGGGATCTCCGCGCCACGCGGCGATCTTCTTCTCGGCGGCGCTGTTGGAAAATCCCGCGAGCAGATCGGTAGGATCTATGTCGACGAGCGTCGCCGCCGTGGCGTTGCCGCCCAGCGCCTCCTGCAGCTTCTCGCGCTGATCGCCGGGGAGATCGGCGAGCAGCGTTTCGAACGAAGCGAGCGTGAGCTGACCTTGCGCGGCGAGCACGCCTGCTTCGGGGCCTGCGAGGAGCGGCAACACTCGCTGCACGATCTCGTCGAGCCGGTCGGTCTGCCCCTTCTGCCGATAGCCGGCGATCTCCTTCGCGAGCGCCGAGCCCGCGGAATACGTCGACAGCAGCGCGCGCACGTCGAAGCCGATGCGCGTGCCCCATGTGGCCTTCGACGCGAGCAATGCCTCGACCCACACCGCGGGCAGATAGCCACCCAGCACGTCGCGCACGAGCGTTCCGTCCTCGAGCTCCGCGGGCGTGAACGCCTGGAGCACCTCGGATGCATACGTCCACGTGCGGGGCGGAACTTCCTCGAGCAATCGCTCGTGCGCATGCGCGAGCGAGACGACGCCGGGATGGAGGTTCTTCGTCTGCGCCCAGGCCAGCCACGATGCGCGATCCGCGCGCACGGTCACCTGCAGGAAGCGAGCGCGCAGCGCCTTGTCGAGCGTGGTTACGTGGTAGTCGGCGGTCTGCGGGTTGATGGTCGCGACGCAGACCCAGCCCTCCGGCAGCTCGTACTCGTGTAGCCGTCGCGCCGAGAGGAGCTGGAGCGCAGGCTGTTGGATGTAACGCTCGGCGCGGTTGAGCTCCTCGAGCAAGAGGATGCCCGCGCCGTCGCGCGGCAGCACATGGGGCAGCGCGTATTCGGTGCGCCCGTCCTTCATCACGGGAAGACCGACGAGATCGGGAGGCTCGAGCAGGCTCAGATCGAGCACGGTGGTGGCGATCCCCAGCTGCTCGGCGACGCGGCGGATGATCTCGCTCTTGCCCACGCCCGTTGGCCCCTCGAGGAGAACGGCGCGGCGCGCGCGATAGGCGACGTTGAGCACTTTCTCGAGACGAGGCCCGACGGGCACGGAGAGCGGCCGGAGGCCTTCGTTTGCGCTCGAAGCCGGCGATTTCGACGACATGGATGCCACATGCCTGACGTAGCACAACGCGCTAGGCTTCTTCGCGG
>JAYTOQ010000804.1:0-5274 GCA_043747665.1 Polyangiaceae bacterium
TTCGGCCTGAACGCGGTGTCGAAGAAGAACGACCTCTCCAGCGCATGCCCGAACAAGAGCTGCCGCGCGAGCGAGCAGAGCACCATCGACTCGGCGAAGACCGCGGGGACCATCTCGACCGTCGCGTTCGGCGTGGGCGGCGCAGCGGTGATCCTGGGTGGCGTGCTGTTCTTCACGGCGTCCAGCTCCTCGAGCTCGCCCGGCGCCGCCCGCGTGGCTGTTCCGCCGAAGCTCGTCGCTCGACCTTACTTCGACATCGGCTCGGCAGGAGTCGTCGGCTCCTTCTGATGTCGCAATATCGTAATATCGTAATATCGCGATATCGCAATATTGGCTGATGCCTAATACCCGAGTACGTCGCTCGGGTCGGCGGGCTTCGTGCTGCCGGGGCGCGCGGACGTCGCCGGCCTCGTGGGCGCACCTGCGCCGCCGCGCGCTCGCGCCATCCGCACGTCGACGACGCGATCGCCGTCGAAGGTGAGCGAGCGCTCGTCGGTCACGAAGCCTGCCGCCTCCACCTTCAGGCGGTGGGTCTCGCCTGCGGGGCGCTCGATGGTGCCGTCAGAGGCCAGCGGCGCCGGTGTGCCGTCGACCGAGACCGTCGCACCGGCGGGCACTCCTCGCAGCGTCATGCGCGCCGTCCGCGGCGTCGCCAGCATCGAGCCGATCGCGCTCGACGGCGTGCTCGGCTCGCCCGCCGGCGCGGTCGCGCTGGGGCCGGCGCTGCCGGTCGACGCTTCACGCGCACCTGCGAATCGCCCTTTCACGACGAAGGCCGTCACGGTCAGCACCGACAGCGCCGCGACCAACCCGCCGAACAGCCATGCACGTCCGCGCCCGGACGACGACGCCGGCGCGATCGAGCGAGCCGCGCCCGCGCCGGTACGACCGCTGCTGCTCCCGCCGCCTTGCTCCTCGACGAGCGTGGGAATGCCGCGGATCGAACCGTCCGACGGCGGAAACGACGATCGCATGGCCGGGCTGACGCGGCTCGATGCGCTCGCTGACGGCGCTGACGGCGCTGACGGCGCTGACGGCGCTGAGCGGATGCTCGCGGGCGCATACATGACCGCAGGAGACTCGCCCGTCGTGAGCACGGCCGCATTGCGCAGCTGATCTTCGATCACGCGCTTGAGCCGGGCGCGATCGTCGGCGAACGCTTGCGCCATCGCTTCGCCGAGGGCTCGACGCGTCGGCGTGAGACCGAGCGACGTGATGTATGCGTCGAGATCCGCCTGCAGCTCGGCGGCCGTGGCGTATCGCTGGTCGGGCTCGAACGCGAGGGCCCTCATGCAGATCCGCTCGAGGCGCTCCGGCACCGTCGGATCGACCGACCGCGGCGTGGGGATCGAGCCGCCCAGGAGCTGCGCCAGGATCTGCACGTCCTGCATGTTGTGCCAGAGGCGGCGGCCCGTGGCCGTCTCCCAGAGCACGACGCCTACCGCGAAGAGATCCGCGCGCGCGTCCACGACCTCGCCGCGCGCCTGCTCCGGAGCCATGTACGACAGCTTGCCCTTCATGTCGCCAGTGGCCGTCACGGCCGACGAGTCCGCCGCCTTCGCGATACCGAAGTCGCAGAGCTTCACCTCGCCGGAGTACGTGACGAAGATGTTGTGCGGGCTGACGTCGCGATGGACGACGTTCAGCGGCTTGCCCTGGAAGTCGAGCAGGTCGTGCGCGTGCTCGAGACCCGTGAGCACGTTCGACAGCGCGAAGTAGACGAGCGGGGAGGGCAGCACCTTGCGGGCGCGGCTGAGCGGCTGACCCTCGAGGTACTCCATGACGATGACCTGACGATCACCCTCCTCGCCGACCTCGTACGTCTGCACCACGTTGGGATGATTGAGCCGCGCGGCGAGGCGAGCCTCGTCGAGGAACATCGACCGGAACTCTGCGTCCTGGGCGAGGTCGGGCCGAAGCTCCTTGAGGACGACGAGCTTCGTGAAGCCCGAAGGGCCGCGTGCCGCGGCGAGGTAGACGGTGGCCATGCCGCCGCGCCCCAGCTCCGCGAGCCGGCGATAGCGACCGATGGTCTGATCACCAAGAACCTCCATGAACCCCAGCGAATCGTAGCTCATCTCGTCGGAGCGCGCTTGCGCGCCGGCCGGATCAAAGAGATGACCGGCGCATGCTCATCGTGCATCACCTCGAGAACTCACGGTCGCAGCGCGTCCTATGGCTGCTCGAGGAGCTCGGCGTCGAATACGAGATCAAGCGCTACGCGCGCGACAAGAAGACCATGCTGGCGCCGCGCGAGCTCCGTGAGGTGCACCCGCTCGGCAAGTCGCCGGTGGTCACCGACCAGGGCCAGACCATCGCGGAGTCCGGTGCCATCGTCGAGTACCTCGTCGAGCGCTACGGCAACGGGCGCCTCGTCCCCGCCGAGGGCACGCCGGAAAAGCTTCGCTACACGTACTGGCTCCACTACGCGGAGGGCTCGGCGATGCCGCCCCTGCTCCTCAAGCTGGTCTTCGAGCGCATGAAGACCGGGCCGGTGCCGTTCTTCGTGCGGCCCATCGTGCGCGCCGTCGCCGACAAGGTCCTGACCATGTTCGTCGACCCGCAGCTCAAGCTGCATATCGAATACATGGAAGCGCACCTCGCCCAGAATCCCTGGTTCGCAGGTAAGGAATTCACGGCCGCAGATATCCAAATGAGCTTCCCCCTCGAAGCGGCTCAATCCCGCGCATTGAAGGGGCTCGAGACGCCGAGCGTCAGGGCGTTTCTCGAGAAGATTCACGCTCGGCCGGCGTATCAGCGCGCGCTCGAGCGCGGCGGTCCCTACGAATTGATGCGCTGAGCGCGCAGCCAGCGCACGATCTCCTCGACGTGCGGGTCCCGGACACCGAGCTCCGCCAGCGCGTCGTGGAGGCGCAGCACGTAGTCCGTGTTGGCGCCGCTCGGGCCATGGCTCCTCGCTACCCACGCTGCGATGTCGCGCTCGTGCAGCGGACCGAGGAAATGCGGATTGGTCGCGCTCGCCACGTAGACGAGCGCCGTCGCGAAGGGCGCTCCGCCTGGGGCGTCGAGGACCTCCCGATGGAGGCGGTCGAAGCCCGCCGACTCCCGCTCGTCGAGCGCCGCGAGGATGACCTCGGCGCCGTCCGGATCGATGCGGTAGGCGACGCCGCCGCAGGTCTCGTCGGGCGCCGGGACCAGCGTGACCACCCGGCCCGGTGCTCCCGGAACGCCGCGATGGTCGGGCGATCCTTGCCAGAAGCGGCGGGCGAATCCGGGCAGGAAAGCAGCTCGGCGCTCCCGATAGGCGAACGACGGCCGGAAGATCAGCGAGCCGTAGGCGAAGATCCAGATCGGGTCGGCGTGCACCATCTCGCGGGCGTTAGCCTAGCGCTCCGCGTCGGCCTTCCGGCGTTCGTTTGGGTCGGCGAGCGCCGGCGTGCGACGATGACGTCATGGCGAAGCTCGACCCGCGCGCCGATCCCGTCTCGAGCCCGCCGAGCGCGAAGGACGACTTCACGGTCGATCGCGTCGCCGTCCCGAAGGACGCGCCAAAGGACGCGAAGAAGCCGGACGAGCCGCCTGCGGAGGACTCCGACGCGGACGACAAGCCCGTCGACAAGCCCGTCGACAAGCCCGCCAAGAAGATCACGAGCCAGGATCCGCGCTACGAGCCACTCGAGAAGCTCCTCGACCTCAACGACTGGAAGAAGATCGGCGCCGAGCTCGGCCCGACCAGCGAGCTCGGCAAGCTCCCGCCCAACCTCGGCCTCCTCGCCGCCCTCGCGCACAACGAGAATGCCAAGGACGGCGATCCCGACGCCGTGGCTGCCGCCATCCGTTGCATGGCGGGTCTCCTCGGCGTCAGCGACGACAGCCCCATCGCTCGCGTGCTCGCGCGGCGCATGCTCCGGAAGAACCCCGTCAAGCTGTCAGAGCGTCAGGCGCCGCCGGCGCGGACGTCCTTCTTGATCGTGCTCGTCACGCTCGCGCTGGGGGGCGGCGTGGGCTTCGTCGCGTCGGCCGGAAGCTGGCACGCCGCGCTGCACTTGCTTCATCTCGGCTGAGCGCACGCCCTGAGCGCACGCCCTGAGCGCACGCACTCAGCGCACGCACTCAGGGCGTCTCGATGATGGTCGGCGTGCTGGCGAAATTGCCCCATAACCGGCTGTATTCGAGGATCAGCGAATAGCGGCGATTGGCCATGATCGTGATCGGATAAACGCGATTGCGCGATATGCCGCCCATGTCGATCATGATCGCGATTTGGTGGTGGCCGGGAAAGACCGAGAACGCGCGGTCGACGCCCTTCTTGAAGCTGCCGTCGTGCGCGGGATAGCCGTCGATGGTTACGACGAGGCGCACGTCGACCAGGAAGAAGCCCGGCTTCGCAAACGTGATGCGCAGATTGGGCGGCGGCGCGTACGGCGGCGCCTGAGGGGGCGGCTGGCTCATCGGCTGGCCCGTGGTCTAGCCGGCGCGAGGCTGATGCGCCACCAGATGCCGGCGAGCACCAGCGCGGCGAGGGTCACGGCAGCGATGACGTCGAACGCCGCGCTCCATCCGTGCCGCTTGGACACGCTTCCGAGAACGATGGCCGCGAGGCTCGCGCCGACATAGCCGACGCCGTCGACGATGCCAGCGGTAGTCGATGCGCCTCTCTTGCCGGCCACGTCGAGCGTGATGGCGCCGCCCAGGAGCGAGTACGGCCCGAGCAGGAAAAACCCTGCGATGCCGATGATGGCAGCGGCGCCGAGCGGATCGGTCACGCCCGCATGCGCGAGGGCGAGCACAGCGAGGAGCAGCGCCGCGAGCGACGCCGTCATGATGCCGGCGCGCCGTCCCGGGCCCCACCGGTCGCTGAGCCGCCCGATGACGAGCGAGCCCATCATCCCGGCGGCGCCGAAGAAGGCGCTCTTGGCGATCGACCCCGACAGCGCCGTGGTGCTGCCTGCGGCGGTTGCCACGTCGTAGAGATACTTGGGCGTCCACGTCATGAAGCCCGCACGCACGAAAGTGAGCAAGAACGAGAGGGCGACGGCCATCCAGAAGCCGCGCTCTCGCATTAGGCGCGCGAGCAGCGAGCGCAGAGCCTCCTTCTCGTCTTCCGCGGCGGCAGCGACGACGAGCCTGGCCTCGGCCTTCACCTCCGCGCTGGCCCGCGAGCTGACATGGTGCGGGCTGCCCTTCAGCGCGAGGACCACGACGACCAGCACGACGGCGAGCAGCAGCGGGTTGACGACGAACAGCGTGCGCCATCCCGCGCCGAGCTGGACGAGACCGGCGCAGAGCAAGAGCGCGGCGACGTTTCCGACG
>JAYTOQ010000805.1:0-1834 GCA_043747665.1 Polyangiaceae bacterium
CTCCTCGAAGAGCTCATCGTCCCGCATGCGGCGGAGCCGAGCGTCATGGGCGTCGACGAGAAGCGCCTCGTCGCGACCGTGACGTCCATCCCGGCCTACGCCGCCGCCTTCAACAAGAGCTTCCCCGACGCAAAGGGCGCCGTCACCGGCGAGGTGGTGTCGATGGCCCTCGGCGCCTACGCACGAAAGCTCCTCACCCCCGGTCGCTGGGACCGGTTCCTCAGCGGCGATCAGGGCGCGCTCACCGATGATGAAAAGGCGGGGCTCGGCGCCTTCATGGATGCGAGCTGCACGACCTGTCACGCCGGCCGTTACGTCGGAGCCTCGCAGACGCAGAAGCTCGGCGTCGCCAGTCCGTGGACGCCGGCACCGGCCGACGTCGGCCGGTTCGAGGTCACCAGGCAGGAGGTCGACCGCTTCGTCTTCAAGGTGCCGACGCTGCGCAACATCACGAAAACGGGCCCCTATCTCCACGACGGGTCCGCCACCTCGCTCACAGACCTCACCAAGCTCATGGCGCGGCATCAGCTCGAGAAGGAGCTCACCGATGCGCAGGCACGATTGATCGTGACGTTTCTGGGGGCGCTCGACGGCGAGCCGCCGAAGGACCTCGTCACGAGGCCACATTTGCCTGCCTCCGGACCCAAGACTCCCAAACCCAACTGAGGTAACGTCGAGGAATGAAGCGGCTCACCATCGGCGCCGACGCGTGCACGGAGACGCTCGCTCTCCTGATCAGCATGGCATGGGCGGACGGACGTCTCGACGAAAACGAGAAGGCTGGCGTGCTCGCAGCCGCCGAGGTCTTCAACCTCACGAAGGAGCTGCGCGATCGCGTCGACCAGATCCTCCAGAAGCCGATGCCGGTCGAGGAGCTGCTCGTCGAGGGCCTGTCCTCGCGCGACAAGTCGTTCGCCTTCGTCGCCGCAGCATGGATGAGCGGCGTCGACGCCGAGGTCGACGAGAAGGAGCGGCAGCTCCTCGACAAGGCGGCCGACCTTCTCGGGGTCAGCGCCGCGCGCAAGACCGAGCTCCTCCAGGTCGCCCGCGACCTCGAGCCTCTCCGTGAGTCGGCGGCGAAGGCCGACGGCAACTGGACCAACGAGATCGTGGCTCTTTTCAAGGCGATTCCCGCTCGTCTCGAGGGCGAAGGCGACTTCGAAGTCGCCTTCGAGTGAGCCAGGTTTGATGGGGTGAGCGCCTCCAGGCGTTAGGATGGGGTGCCCTTGAGCCGCCTCCACTCCCCGCCCACTCGAACGAGCGAACGCCCGGAATCCGCCCCTGCGGCGCATTCCGTTCGTCCGGCGGCGATCTACCGGCGGCTCCCGAAGGCATGGCTCGCGATCGGCGCGGGCGTGGCTATCGTGCTGCTCGTCGCCGGGCTGCTCGCGTTCGGGCCGATGGTCCGCTCGAAGGTCGCGAAGGAAGGACAGCGCCGCCGGCTCGACGTCACCGTCGGCTCGGTCCGCCCCGGCTTCTTCGCGGCGAGGCTCGGGGACGTCCACGTGAAGCTGCAGGGAGTCACCGGCGTCGAGGTACGGCTCGACGAGGTCCACGTGGATCTCACCGCCGGCTTCTCCGTGCGCGAGATCTCCGCGCATGGCGGGGAGATCCAGCTCGACGGTGAGCCCGAGGACGTCGTCGAGCGCCTGCGCGCATTCCAGAAGAGCGGTCCTCCGCCGGCGGCGACGGAGAAGGGGCATCGCACCCCGATCTCGGCCGATGGTCTGGCCCTCGCCTGGAAGCTCCCAGGGGATGGCGCGATCACGGCCTCGGGGATCAAGCTCGCGCGCGCGGACGAGGGCGTTCGCCTCACGTGCGGTCGCGTCGGGGC
>JAYTOQ010000806.1:0-4403 GCA_043747665.1 Polyangiaceae bacterium
TTCGTCGACGCCACGTCGACGATCACCCAACCACCGGGCACGCGCTCCACGATCGCGTGCTGTCGCGAGACGCCGCCGTCGCGCAGCGGGAAGTGAGCGTCGCGCGCGCTGCGCCCGAGGACGAAGCGATCCCGATCGACGACGACGCGCTCATCGCCGAGGCGCAGTACGAGGGCGTCGCCCACCGCCGTCTTCTCTCCGACGAAGCTCCCCGTCGCGCGCCGTGGCCGCGGCGGCGGGGGGGGAGGCAAGAGCAACGGCCTCGGCGGAAGCGGAGGAGGTAGCGATCGCGGCGGCGACTTCAGCGCTCCGTCGGCGAGCAGGCGCTTCATCGCTTCTCCGAGGAGCCAGTCGACGCTGCATTCGAGCTCGTTGGCGCGATGCGTGAACGCCTCGTAGAGGTCGTCGCGGCAGACGAAGTTGCGCGCACGGCGACGCTCGTTTTCCTCTGGTTTCTCGCGTGATCGCGGATCGCGACGCTGGCTCATGGCGGTCATCGGCGGGGCCTCTCCTCGAGTCCAGGCCGCGACGCGCGCGTGAATTCGGACGCTGCGGAAAAAAGTGCAAAACCGCGAAAGCGGCTCAGCGCAAGGTGCAGCGCACCTGGTGGGTCGTGATCTCGATCACGTCACCGTCGCTGAGCTGTCGGCGCGAGACCCGCTGCCCGTCGACGTAGCACCCGTTCGTCGAGCCGAGGTCCGCGAGGAACCACGTGTCGCCGACGCGCTCGATCGCAGCGTGCTGGCGGGAGACGTTGGCGTCGTCGAGCACGAGGTCGGCCTGGGACTTCGAGCGCCCGAGGATGAACCGCTCCTTCGTCACGTCGACGCTGCGTTTGAGATACGTGAGCGACAGCGCCGACGCGACACGACCGCGCGGCGCAGCGAACGGAGACGTCGGCGCCATGTACGGGTCGGATGCCGGCGGCAGCGGCGGCGGAGCGGCGGAGCGCAGGCCCGGCGACATGCCGCGCGGCGGCGGTGGCGGTAGCGGCATTCCGGCCGCGGGAAAACGTGCTGCCCCGCTGCTGCGAGCGGGCGGCGGCGCGGGTAGCGCATGACCGAGAGGCGCGGTGAAGGGACGCTGCAACGGCACGCGTCCCGGCGGCTCGGGCACCGATGCGGGCAAGCGCGGCGGCGGCGAAGAATGCGGAGGCGCGACACCACGCGTGGTCGGCACCTGGCCTCCGCGCGGATTCGGCGCGCCCATGGCTGGCGCGCTCGAGCTCATGATCGGCCTGCGCATCATTGCCGGGGCCTCCGCGGTCGGCGCAGACATGCGCTGCGTCGGCTGGCGGATCATGCCGGTCCGCGCCATGTCAGGCTCTTCCTCCGCGGCGTAGTCGTGCGCATTGGGGAGCGGGGGAAGCGGGAGCGGATCACTCGCGCGCGGCTCGTCGGCGACATCCACGCCACCCGCGCGATGGCGCGCGTACGCGCGCATGGCGTCCGTCAAGACGTCGTCGATGGCCGCGCCTTGCTCGCGTGCGATGTCCTCGAACGCCTCCCACAGAGCTTCGCGACACAGGAACGTCCGCGCGTGCATCCCTTCCGCCTCGGGGCCAGGATAGAGCAGAGCGGCCGCAGCATCGACATCCTCGGCATTCGCCCGGACGAAGGCGACGCATCGGCCGTCCTCGCACACGAGGAGGTGCTCCGAGACATACCGGGCTTTTCCTGGGGAAAGCTGGGTCGTGGCGTGCCGCGCCAGCGTGTCGATGTCGGGATGGTCCGTGGGAGACCCCCCCGTCACCGACGCCCGGTGGGCGCCCAGCCATGCCGTGAGGTGTCCGTCGTCGTTCATCGCTCGGTCTCGATCCGGAGGACGCGCCGGAACGCGCCCTCGAACCGCTCCATGGATTCCTCCCCCAGGGCGTCTCCGCGCGCAAGGACGGCGAGAGAAGCGGACGCGGCCGTCCGGTAGAGATCCCGCACCTCGGCGAGCCCGATGCGCGGGCGGCGCAGCGACTCGCGTAGCGCCGCGAGGGCCTCGCCGTCGCCGGGGTTTCCGGGCGAGAAGCGCCTCGCCTCGAGCACGGCGCGCTGCAGCGGGTCGAGTTGCTGGAGGACCTCGAAGAAGAGGACCGAGTAGCGGTAGATGGCGAGGTATTTCTTGTCGGTCACCGTCGCGTCGCTGCACCCGAGCGAGGCGCGCCAGGCTGCGACCTCGAACTCACCGCGCATGAGCTCCATGACCATCGAATAGCCCAGGGCATCGACGCGGCGGACACCGTCGAGCGCGCGGAGAACGCGACCGGGCAACGTCGGGTCGTCGGCGCCCGAGTCGGGCCCGTCCGGAGGCTCGGACCAGGGCTGCTCGCGGGCGTTGCGAAAGCGCCGCCGCACCGCGTTCCGGCCGAGGTACAGGTACGGCCAGGACGTGAGCCAGAGGCGTGCATCGAGCGGAGCGTTGCCATAGGACGCTCGAAGGGTCGCGGGATCCCACGCCGGGTCGAGCCAGCTGACCAGCGCGTCACGCGCGACGTCGAGCCCGTGGGAACGGAAACGGCGCTCGAGGAGGTCCTCGACCTTGCACGGCATCGTGAGCAGATGCCGCCGGTTTTCCGGCGTCGGATGCACGAGCAGGAGGCAGTGCTGTGCCTCTCTCTCGTAGAGCTCGCAGGCTCTGCAACACGCCGGCAGCTCGCTTGCCGCCCTCCCGGCGAGGTGGACCACCACCGCATCCTAATGCGCCGAGGGACGCGGAGTGCCAAAATGCGGTCGATGACCCGTTCGAGCGCCTCTCTTCCTTTTCGATTGCTCGTCGTGGCCGCGCTCGGCGGCTGCTCGAGCGCGAAGGCGACCCCTGCCGACTTCGCCGATCCGCAGGCTCCAGGCCACGACGCGAATCCGGACGGCCTCGCTTATCCGACGGACCATCTCGGCGGCACCGCGCGCTCCGGCCGAACGCATCCCGGCGATCGCATTCCGAATTTCACGTTCCAGGCGTACGTCGACGGCAATCGCGCGGCCGGCCTCAAGACCATCTCCATGGCCGACTACTTCGACCCGAAGCAGGCGCGGAACAAGGTGCTCCACATCGAGGTCTCGGCGGTGTGGTGCGCGATCTGCTCGAGCGTGACCGACGAGACCGTGAAGGTGAAGGAGCAGCTCGCGAAGGAAGGCGTGGTCTACCTCGAGGTGATGACGGCCGGCGCATCGCCGGGAACGGGGCCGAGCCTCGGCGAGGTCGACGACTGGGTCACGCGTCACATGTCGAACATCACGACCGCCATCGACGTCCGCGCGACGCGCCTCGCCGGCATCGGCGTGGATCCGGGGGTCCGTCCCTGGGACATCGTCGTCGATACGCGCTCGATGGAGATCCTGGAGTCTTCCGGAGGCTCGCCGATCGACGTCGCCACCTACGACCGCAGCTACCTCAAGGTCGTCGCCGCTACCGTTCCACCCTACTGAACAGAATAGACACCAGTGCGGGTTTATAAGGGTTAGGTGAAACCTTGATACCTGAACAAAGAACCAGTATATGTTCAGGCAGACGCCGGACATACGCGGAGCCCACTCATGGATGACAAGTCTCGCTCGAAGGCCATCGACCTCGCCCTCGCCAGCATCGAGAAGGAATACGGCAAGGGCGCGATCATGCGCCTCAAAGAGGGCGCGTCCCTCGCGGACGACGTCGTCGTCATCCCCTCGGGCTCGATCGGCCTCGACATCGCGCTCGGCATCGGTGGCTACCCCAAGGGTCGCATCATCGAGATCTACGGCCCGGAATCGAGCGGCAAGACCACGCTGACCCTGCACGCCATCGCGCAGGTGCAGAAGGCGGGCGGTGTCGCGGCGTTCATCGACGCCGAGCACGCGCTCGATCCAGCCTACGCGCGCAAGCTCGGCGTGAAGACCGACGAGCTCCTCGTTTCGCAGCCTGACTACGGCGAGCAGGCGCTCGAGATCGCCGACATGCTCGTCCGCTCGAACGCGGTCGACATCATCGTCATCGACTCCGTCGCCGCGCTCGTCCCGAAGGCAGAAATCGAGGGCGACATGGGCGACAGCCACGTCGGTCTCCAGGCGCGCCTCATGAGCCAGGCGCTCCGCAAGCTCACGGGCACCGTCGCGCGCTCGAACTGCCTGCTCGTCTTCATCAACCAGATCCGCATGAAGATCGGCGTCATGTTCGGCTCCCCCGAGACGACGACCGGCGGCAACGCGCTCAAGTTCTACGCCTCGGTCCGCCTGGACATCCGGCGCATCGGCCAGATCAAGGAAGCCGCGACCGCGGGCGACAAGAAGGACCCCATCGCGATCGGTAACCGGACGCGTGTGAAGGTCGTGAAGAACAAGATGGCCCCGCCGTTCCGCGAGGTCGAGTTCGACATCCTCTATGGCCAGGGCATCAGCCGCTCGGGTGACATCCTCGATCTAGCGACCGAGCTCGGAGAT
>JAYTOQ010000807.1:0-6806 GCA_043747665.1 Polyangiaceae bacterium
AGCACTTCCGATGCTCGTCAGTGCGTGGACCAACTAGCTGAGATCGCATGGTAGTCCGCCGCGGTCTTATATCGCGCGCCTTGGCCCGCGTCCTAGGGACGGCATCGGCGGCCACGATGATTGCAGGATGCACGTTTCTCATCGGGTTCGACGACGTTCCCGGGGCGACCGACGCGAGCATCGACGGACCGACGATGATCAACGCGCCCGACGTGCGCGTGGACGCGCCGGCAAAGACCGACGCGCCCGCTGGCGACGCCGGCGTCGATGCGCGTGACGCCGTCGCCAATCCCGACGCGTGCGCCAACGCAGTCGACGGCAAGTACTGCGGCGGCGACCAGATCCTCTGGCCCGTCGCGAACAAGGACGACCTCGTCACGTGCAAGAGCAAGGCGGTCTCGAACGTCCGCCTCTGCGCGGACGTCGGCGGCTGCATCCGCATGCTGAACGGCTACCCGGACCAGTGTGACGAGTGCGCGAAGAAGGCCGACGGCCTCTACTGCGGCCGCGACATGGGCGGGTGGGAGACCAAGAATCTCAACTCGCTCGTGCACTGCCAGAACAAGGCAGCCGTCACCGTGACCCCGTGCGGCGCCCAGGTCTGCACCTCGAACGGCGCCGCCTCGTCCTGCAAATAGCCGTCAGCTGCGCGCCAAGTGAGCGCGATCGGGGCGAAATGAGGCTTTACATGCCTCGTTCCGTGCGACCATGTCGGACATGGAAGGCGAAGGCCGCGCGCCGAAGCCAACAGGCCCGCAGCCGCGTGCACGCGAGGACGATCCGACGGCTCGCAACACCGGTCACGGGGTCCGCACCACCCTCGAGTCCATCGACCTCGAGGGCGTCGAGTCGGTGCCCGCGAGTGTCGACGACGTGAGTGACGGCATCGACATCGACGTCGATCTCGACGAGGCCGCCGCCGAGCGCGGCTCGGTCGACAAGCTCCTGGCGCTGACCGGCGAGAACTGGTCGATCGACTCCCAGCGCGAGAGCCTCAAGGAGGCGGCGAAGGACAAGAGCCCGACCGAGAGGGAGACGGAGGAGCGCGAGGAGGCCCGGTCCAACGCGAAGCCCTCGCTCTCCATCCCCACGCCGTACGACTTCGGCGGCAAGGATCTCGTCACGGACGTGCCGGGCGCGAGCGGCGAATCACGCAGCGAGCCGCTCGGCCAGAGCCCGCGATCCATTCCACCGCCGCTGCCCGGCGCTGCGCTCGGCTCGAGCACGTCGACCTCGGCGGCGCCTCCGCCGCTGCCGGCGGCCGGCAAGCCCGCTCCGCCGGGCGCGACACGGCCGAGCATTCCGCCGCCGCCGCTGCCCGCGCGCGACCGCAGCGAGGACACGGGCGGATCGCTGCGGCCGCCGGCGATGCCCTCGAACCGTCCGCCCGTCATCGGTGCGCGCTCGGTGTCTCCGCCGGGTGGCCCCGCCAGCTCCGAGGGGACCGCGGCCGCGAAATCCGTGGGACCGCCGAGCGGCTCCGGCGCCGCGTCACGCCGGCCTCCGCCGCTGCCGCGCTCCGAGCAGACCGGGGGCAGCAAGGCGCCGCCGGTCCCGGCCGCTCATCTCGCGGCTCTGGCGATCTCGCACGAGGGCTCGGCGCTCGTCCAGCTGCTCACCGCGCGCGTCGAGCGACTCGAGGCGACGGACGACACGGTCGGCCTGTCGCGCGCCTACGTCGAGCTTGCCATCGTCAACGAGACCCTCGCGGATGACGCCAAGGTCAACGCCGCGGCCGATGCCGCCCTCAAGGTCGATCCTGATATGGCGGCGGCGCACGCGATCCTGCGCCGACGCCTCCATTCGCGCGCCCAGCTCGTGCCGATGCTGCGGCATCTCGAGCGCGAGCTCACGGTGGCGACGAGCGAGTCGGCCTCGGTGGAGCTGCTGGCCGAGAAGGGCCGCCTGCTCGAGGCCGGCGATCGCCCCGACGATGCGCGCGAGGCCTGGGAGCTCGCGCTCGGCCGCGCCCCGCACCACGCCGCCGCGCTGAAAGGCCTCGAGGCAGATCTCGTACGACGCGCCTTCGCGGAAGGCGCCGACGAGGACGCGTGGGAAGATGTCGTCGCCCACCTCGGGCGCATGTCCGACGCGTTCGCATCGCAGCCGAACCTCGCGGGGTGGCTGCACATCGAGCGCGCTCGGATCCTCGAGCTGCGGCTGGGCCGCATCGACGCGGCGCGCGGCGCTTACGAGCGCGCCCTCCGGCTCGACGGCGGCGTCGGTCCCATCCGCGATGCGTTCACGATGCACGCGGCCGCGCATCACGACTCCGCGCGGCTCGCGGCGCTCCTCGCCGACGAGGCCCGCCTCGAGCAAACCTCGAGCCGCTGCGCGCGCCTCGAGCTCGACGCTGCGTGTATCACGCACACACTTCTCGGAGACGATGCCGGCGCCATCGATCTCCTCGAGCGTGCCGCGGCCCGCGCGCCCACCACGCCGTCCGTCGACCGACGCGTGCTCGACGATCTCGTGCGGCTCTACGAGTCATCGGCGCAGTGGCCCGAGGCCGCGCGCACGCGGCGTCTCCGCGTCCGCTTCTTCACCGACGCGACCGCCCTCGTCTACGAGCTCCGCCGCCTCTCCAGCATCGAGGAGCGCCTCGGCAACCTGGAGGCGGCGATCGGGGACGTGGAGCGCGCGCTCGCCCTCGATCCCGATGACGCGACGCTGGTCGAGGAGCTCGACCGTCTCCTCAGCGCCGCCGGCAACGACGACGATCGCATCGCGCTCTGGCACAACGAGGCCCAGCGCGCCGAGGACAACACGAAGCGCGCGCGCGCCCTCGGTCGTGCCGCGCAGCTCGCCGAGAACCTCGGTCGCCACGACGAGGCGCTGCGCCACCTGCGCGCGGCGTGGGTCGCGGCGCCCGGCGACTCGGAGATCCTCGATCAGCTCTCGCGCCTCATGTCGCCGGCGCCGTCCGAGACCTTCGATCGCGAGGTTCGCGCGCTCATCGAGCTCTACGCCCAGGCCGCGCAGTCGACGCGCGATGACGGGCGGCGCGTCGCGTACCTCGAGAAGGTGGCGATGCTCTGGGAGGAGCTGGTCGGCGATCCCATGCGCGCGGCGCGGACCTACGAGGAGATCCTGCGCATCGAGCCGGGTCGTCGCGGAGCCATCCTGGGTCTCGAACGAACCGCAGGGCGCATCGGCGACGATCGGTCTCTCTCGAAGGCGCTCGTCGAGGAGGCGAAGCTCGCCGAGGACGGCGCATCGGTGCTCGCGCTCCGCGTGCGCTCCGCGCAGGTGCTCGCGCGCGTCGACCCGCCGCGCGCGATCGCGCTCGTGCAGGAGGTCCTCACCCAGGATCCGCAGCACGTCGCGGCGCGTGCGCTCGAGACACGCCTCCAAGAGGAGGCCGGTCGCTGGGAGCAGGCCGCCGCGTCGATCCGCGCGCGTATCGACATCGCGAGCACCACCCGCGACAAGGTGGCGTTGTGGCTCTCGCTCGCGCACGTGCAGGATGCACGGCTTCGCGATCCCACGGCGGCGGTCGAGGCGCTGCAAGCGGCACGCGCCGCGGATCCCATCCATCCGGTGCCGCCCGAGGAGATCGCGCGCGTGCTCGAGGCTGCCGGCGATGCTCGGGCGCTACGCGTGGCCATCGAGCAGCTCGCCACCGACGCCATCACGCCGCAGGAGCGCGCGCGTCACCTCACGCGCGCTGCCGAGATCGACGAGCTCCGGCTCGACGACGACGTGAGCGCAGCGACGCTCTACGCCCGCGCGCTGGCGGAGACGCCGGAAGACGAGATGATCGCCGATCGCCTGCTGCGCGTGCTCGCGCGGCGCGTGGTCACCACCGCGGGCGCTCCCGGCCCGAGCATGTTCGGTACGCCCGCGTGGGACGAGCTCCTCGCGCAGCTCACGAAGCGCTCGGAGAAGGCCACGACGCCGGCGCAGGCCCAGTCGTTCGACTTCCAGCTCGCGTCGCTGCTGGTCGCCGCCAACAAGGACCACGCCAGCCTCTCGCGCGCGCAGCGCATCCTCGAGGACATCACCGACACCGATACGAGGCACGTCGGCGCCCTTCGTCTGCTCGAGGCCATAGCCCGGCGCGGCACCGCGTATCCGCCGCTCGCTCGTCTCCTCAAGATGGCCGGCGACGGGTTCACCGACGTGCGCGCCCGGCTCGGCGCGCTCTGGGAGCTCGCGTCGCTCGAGGCCTGGCGGCTGTCGGCCGGCGAATCGGTCGCAACCTACACGCGCATTCTCGAGCTCGATCCCACCGATCCCTCCGGCCTCGAGGCCGCGGTGCGCCTCTCGCTCGGCGCTGCTCGAAAGGGCGATTCTTCGGCCCGCCGCGCCGCCATCGCCGCGCTGCGCTCGCTGTCGGCGCTCGCACAAGAAGAGGCCACGCGGCTCGCCACCGAGCTGCGCCTCGCGCTGCTCCTCGAGCAGCATGCTGGCGAGTCCAACGATCGCGAGGCGGCCGCCTCGTCCGCGCGCGAGGCGCTCGAGCGCCTCCGGGAGGCGCTCGCCCTCGACGGTCTCAGCGTCACCGCCGCCACGTCGCTGGCGCGCCTCGCGAATCGCCTCGGCGATGCCAGCGGCGCGGCCGCCGCCGCCATCTCGCTCGCCGAGCTCTCGGTGCAGCCCAAGGTGCGCGCCAAGTACCTGGTCGACGCTGCCAACCTCCTCCTCAGCGACGCCCCCGACGAGGCCCTCGGCACCATGGGAGTAGACGGCGAGCGCACCGAGCGCGCCGCGCAGCTCCTCGAGAAGGCCCTCGACTCCGACGCCAACTCCACCGTCGCCGCCACGCGCCTCTCGCAGGTGCGCACCACGCAGCACCGTGGCGAGCGCCTGGTCGACGTGTTCCGCAACGCGCTCGCGAGCGCGACGGTCAAGGAGGCGGTGGTGCTCCTCGGCTCGGAGATCGCGCGCGTCGCGAGGGACGACATCGGCGACATCGGAGTCGCCATCGAGGCCATGCGCAAGGTGCGCGAGGCCGCGCCCGATCACGTACCTTCCCTGCTCACGCTCTCCGAGCTGTTCATCGCGCAGCGCGCCTGGCCCGAGGCGACCGATACTCTGGAGGACGTCGTCGAGCGCGGCAAGGAGTCGGGACCGCGCATCACCGCGCTTTTCGCGCTCGCGAGCGTCTACGAGAAGATCCTCGCGCGCCCCAGCGAGGCCGAGCGCGCCCTCCGTAAGGCGCTCACCATCGAGCCGGAGAATCCGCGCGCCATCCGCGCGCTCATCCATCGCCTCGCCGCCAAGCAGAACGAGCCGGACGAGAACGGCGAGCCGCACCAGAAGACGCCGGCGAAGCTCGAGATCGCGAGCCTCCTCGAGCGGCTCGCGGTGGTCGAGAAAGATCGGCACGTGAAGTGCGACATCCTCCTCGAGCTCGCCGACATCCGCATCGGCCTGAAGGATCTCAACCAGGCCGAGAAGGCCCTCGTCGATGCCGTGGCCGTCGCTCCCGATCATCCGCGCGCCTTCGCTCGATTGGGGCGATTCTTTCGGGCGGCGCAGACGCCCGGAGGTGTCGATGCTGTCTCGTACGCGCGTGCGCTCGCCGCCGTCATCGGACGAGGCCAGCAGCTCGGCACCTCGGACGCGCGGTGGTTCGCGTCGCTCGGTCACATCGAGGTCGAGCAGCTCAATCGTCTTCGGGACGGCGTCACGCATCTCGCGCGTGCCGTGCAGATGGATCCCAAGCTCCACGAGTCGCGCTACGAGCTCGCCACCGCGTACTCGCGGCTGGGCGCCCACGACGAGGCCGCGAAGACGGTCATGTCGATGCTGCATCCCACGTCGCAGCCGCTCGTCGCCATCTCCGATCCCGCCGCCGCCCTCGAGCTGCTCGAGCGCGCCCTCAACGCCGAGCGCCGCCAGGAGGAGGCCATCGTGGTGAGCGAGCTCCGCGCCATCGCCGGCGAGCTCGACGAGGGTCGCCACGCCTGGCTTCGCTCGCGGAGGCTCGGCAACTTCGATGCGCATCACGTGCCGCTCGATCGCGCCACGCTGGTGAGCCACGTCGTCCCGCCCGAGGGCCGCCACATCTTGCTCGACATCGCGCAGGCCATCTCCGGCATCGAGACCAAGCTGCTCCGCGCCGACATCAGCGAGATCGGCGTGGCCTCGCGCGACCGCGTCGGGAAGCGCAGCGGCAATCCCACGCGCGTTCTCCTCGATCGCCTCGCGAAGGCGCTCGGCATCAACGACGTGGAGCTGGTGATCACGCCCAACGTATCGCGCACGCGCGTGCTCGCGCAGGACGCGCTCTGGGTGGTGGTCCCCAAGGCGCTCACCGAGCTGCCCGAGCCCACGCAGCTCGCTTCGATCGGTCGCGCGCTGGCGCGCATCGCGCTCAACGTCCCCTGGCTCGAGGAGCTACCGCCGCCGCACATCGAGGCGATGCTCTGCGCGGCGGGTCGCTCCGTGAATCCTGCGTTCGGCAAGGACGACATCGACGTCCTCTCGCTGAAGCTCGTGCTCCAGTACGAGCCGAACCTCGTCAAGGAGCTCTCGCGAAAGCAAAAGCAAAACCTCGAGAAGCTCGTGCCCATGATGAACGGTCCGCAGGGACGCCTCATCAGCATCGACACCCTGATCGGCGCCCTGGCTCGCGCGGAGCTCCGCATCGCGTACCTCCTCACGGGTGACGTTCTCGCCACCATCGACGAGCTGCGCGGCCTCGACGGGGCGTTCCTCCAGGCGACGGAGACACCGGGGCGACAGTCGCTCGGCGCGGTCCTCGATCATCCGTTCGCGGGCGACGTCGTCCGCTATGCGCTCACCACCGAAGCAACGGCGCTGCGACGCCGCGTAGGATCCACATGGGCCGGATGAAG
>JAYTOQ010000808.1:0-8129 GCA_043747665.1 Polyangiaceae bacterium
CGACGGTACGCAGTAGCCACCGCCCGTGCCGCCGTTGAAGCACACGAAGCCCGCGCTGCACTCGTTCGAGGTGCAGCACGGTGTGGTGCAGATGGGGCCGGTGCTCGCCGTGATGGTCGTGGTGAGGACGGTACTCGACGCGCAGAGCCGGCTCTTGCAGTCGCCGTCGACGCGGCACTTCTGGCCGTTGTCGACCGGGCCCATCGGCGCGTCGGCCTCGGCGGCCGCTTCGACCATGTCGGCGTCAGGGGTCTCCTCGTCGCCGGCCTCGATGGGCTCGACGGAGCCGCCTGCGTCGAGGACGCAATGGCCGCTCGCGCTGCACGTCATGTCCGTGGGGCATGCCGAGGGCGCGCTTCCCGGTGTGCACTGGAAATCCGGCACGTCGCCCGAGACGATCAGGCTGCAGCCGACGCCCGCCGCCGCCAGCAGCCCCGCCGATGCGAGCAGCGCGAAGACCCCGCGATGCGCGATCATTGGAACGTACCGCCGACGAGCAACGCACCACCGGAGGAGCTGGCCGCGAACGACGGCGCGAACGATGCGGCGGAGCTCGCGCGAGCGGGCGCGCGCCTCGCACCCGAGGAAGCAGCCGCCCTGGAGCGCCCGAAATACAGATACGCGGTGACGGCCGCAGCCACGATGCCGACCCCGAAGCCGATATCCGCGACGATCGCTTGCGTGTGCGCGTCGCTGGTCTTCGTCTGGAGCGTGTCGTACGTGCCGTCGCGCCCGGTGACGAAGCCCGAAGGCTTGTTCGACAGCGCGAGGATGCCGAAGGTCGCGCCGACGCCCAGGCCGACGACGGCCACGGAGGCCGCCGTGACGGTAGCGGCGTCGATGCGACCGTTGCGGGGCTCCTCGGCGCGCGGCGGCTCCGTCGCGCCGCTCGCGGGGCTCGTGGGGCTCGTGCCGGTGGGCGGCGCCACGGGGATCTCGCGCTTCGCGCCCTCGATGCGCTTGATGATGTTCTCGGCCTTCGCGCGCTCGGCGCCGCTCACGCCTTCCATTTTCATGTACTGGCGGAAGAACGTGATCGCCTCGTCGAGCTTGCCGATCTTCTCGTGGACGATGCCGAGGTTGAAGACCAGGTCCTTCGCCATGGGATCGAGGCCCCGCGCCTGCTCGAGCTCGGCGATGGCCTCGCGGTACGCGCCGGTCTGATAGAGGTCCTTCGCGCGCTGGAAGTGCTGCTGCGCCTCGAGCTGCTCCTTCGTCTTCGGCTCGTTGCGCTCGCTGGAAGACGGGTCGGCCCCCAGCGTCGACGGCGGCGCGGCAGCCTTCGACTGGGCGAGCGCGGGCAGGGGAGCGGCGCTGGAGGCGAGCGCCAGGAGTCCCAGAAGGATGCGCAAGCGACGCGTCATCGACTCGAAAGAATAGCCGATTTTCGCGCTCCGGTGGTGGGTGATGGGCCTCCGCCGATCGTTCGGTGTAAGCCGCGGCCGGAAGGCTCGTTGACGTTCTCGCGATGACAAGGAACTTCATCACGCTGGGTCTCGGGATCGTGCTGGCCTCGGCGTGTCTGCTCGGGAGGGCGAACGTGGCGCGCGCCGACGACGCCATCGTCACGGTGGGGCAGCAGCGGTTCTCGCAGCCTCCCGACGAGAATCCGCTGCCAGAGCGCACCTCGCCGCTCGTCCTCGAAGAGCCGCGCTTCGGAAACGATCCGCGAGAGCTCCATCGGTCGCCGTTCCGCCTCCAGCTCGGACCGCAGGGCATCACCACAGGCAAGGGCCTCGGCGTCGGCGTGGGCGTCGCGGCCGACTTCGGCAGCGGATCGGTCGGCGGGCGCATCGCCACCTCGTGGCTCCGCGGTGAAGGAAACAACGGCGACGGCTCCACCACCCCGACGGGCGACTCGGTGGGCCTGTACACCGGGGAGGTGACGCTGGATCTCCACCAGCGCGGCCCGGTTCATCCCGTGGTCGGCATGGGCGTCGGCCTCCTCCACGTGAGCCGTACCGGCTCGAGCGGCATCGCCGGCGTCGGCACGGGCCGGCTCGTCCTCGAGTACTCGCTCGGGCTCGAGGACGCGGACGTTCGCATCGGCGCCAGCGTGACCGGCGGTCTCATCGGCCCGGTGGACAGCGACGTGAAGGACCTGCGGGCCTACGCGCTCGTCGGCGCGCATCTCGCGATCGGTTTCTGAGCCGCTATAGTGTCCGGCCCATGGCCACGGACGACCTCGACGCCAAAGTACGTGCAATTTGCATCGATGCGCGGAAGGCGTCGCGCACGGTCGGACCGAAGAGCCGCGAGGTGAAGGACGCCGCCCTCGAGGCCGTCGCAAGACACCTCGAGGCCGGGGAGCGCGCCGTGATCGCCGCCAACGAGGCTGATCTCGAGGCGGCTCGGGCCAAGGGTACGACTGGCGCCATGCTCGATCGGCTCATGCTCGAGGAGCGCCGCATCGCCGCCCTCGTTTCGAGCGTTCGTTCGATCGCGCTCCTGCCCGATCCGGTGGGCGACGTGATCTCGCGCAGCATCCGCCCCAACGGGCTCAAGGTGACGCGCGTGCGCGTCCCGCTCGGCGTGATCGCCATGATCTACGAGGCGCGCCCCGGCGTCACCGTCGAGGCGAGCGCGCTCACGCTGAAGGCCGGGAACGCGGTGGTCCTTCGCGGCGGCTCCGAGGCGGCGCGCTCGAACGCAGCGCTGGCGGAGATCGTCGGGCGCGGGCTGGAGGAGGTCGGGCTGCCGCGCGAGGTCGTCCAGGTCGTGCCGTTCACCGACCGCGACGCGGTCCGGGCGCTGGTGCAGCAGAGCGAGTACGTCGATCTCGCTATCCCTCGCGGAGGCGAGGCGCTCATTCGCTTCGTCACCGAGAACGCGCGCGTGCCCGTGGTGCAGCATTACAAGGGCGTCTGTCATCTCTATCTCGACGCCGGCACGGACGCGCCCGAGGCGGCACGTGTCGCAGTGAACGCGAAGATGCAGAGGCCGGGCGTATGCAACGCCCTCGAGTGCCTGCTCGTCGACGCGCGCGATGCCGAGCGGCTTCTTCCGCCCGTGGCAGCGGCGCTCTTCGCAGCAGGCTGCGAGCTTCGCGGTGACGAGCGCACGCGCGCGCTCGTGCCGGAGGCGATCGCTGTCACGCCCGAGGACTACGGCCGCGAGTTCCTCGACACCATCCTTGCCGTGCGGGTGGTCGACGGTCTGGAGGGCGCGATGGCGCACGTCGCCGAGTATGGCTCCGGACACACCGAGGCGATCCTCACGCCCGATGCCGCACATGCCGAGCGCTGGCGGCGCGAGGTCGACGCGGCCTGCGTCGTCGTCAATGCCTCGACGCGCTTCCACGACGGCGGCGAGCTCGGGCTCGGCGCCGAGATCGGGATCGCCACGAGCCGTCTCCACTGGCGCGGTCCGATGGGGCTCGAGTCGCTCACCACGATGAAATGGATCATCGAGGGCGAAGGGCAGATCCGTCGCTGATCAGGCGCCGTGCGGCATTCGCCGTCGAAACGCGGTCCGGCTCTGGCGCGCCGCGGAAAATAGGCCCAAATCTGAAGGAATCGCGATTGACGCGGAGGATGCCCGCGGCGACGCTCGCGCGCGAAGGAGATCACTTGGCCGCGAACAAACGACCCCCCCCGAAGGGCCCCGAGCGGCCGATGCTTCGCACCTCCCACGGAGCCCCGGGCACCCGAGGAAAAGTCGGCAGCGCCAAGGAAGGCGCTTCGCCGCCTGTGCGTGCAGAGCGTCCGGCGCGTGCAGCGCGCGCGGCGCGCTCCGCACCCGAGCGTGCTCCGCGGACCTCTGCCGAGACGCGTGCGCGCGCATCGGGCGCCGGAGAGAGGTCGCGTCGTGGAGCCGGTGCGGCAGCCGCCGCGACCGAGCGCGCCGACGACGACGGATCACGCCTCAAGAAGACCAGCGCGACGCGCGTTCCGGGTGCGACCAGCACCGCGACCGACGAGTCTCGCGAGATCGCCATCTTGATCGCAACCGCCGGCATCGAGAAGAAGGCGTCCGGCCTCGAGGTGATCGACGTTGCAGGTCGCGTGGACTACGCAGACTTCCTCGTCCTCATGTCGGGCCGCAGCGATCGTCACGTGACCGCGCTCGCGAGCGCCATCGAGGAAGCGCTGCGCAAGCGGAACAAGCGCGCGCTCGCCGTGGAGGGCCTCCCGCACGCGAACTGGGTCCTCATGGACTTCGGCGACGTGGTCGTCCACGTCTTCCAGGACGATGCGCGCTCCGCCTATGACATCGACGCGCTCTGGATGGATGCGCGGCGCGTCCCGGTTCCGCTCGGAGAAGGCTCCAGCTGACGGACTGCCGCGACGTGCCTGCCTCGTGCAGGCTCAGTCGGACGGCGTCGGGGCGTCGCGGCGCTTCGCCACGAGGAACGAGAGACCGACGCTCACGAAGTAGAGCGCGATGAGCGCGGACGCGACGATGAACTGCGACGACATCTCCGGGCCGGGCGTGATGAACGCGCCGACCACGAAGGCCGTGATGATCGCCCAGCGACTGAAGCGCACGAGCTGCATGGGCGTGACGATGCCGGCGAGCGCGAGGAACGAGATGAAGAGCGGGAGCTCGAAGATGAAGCCGAACGCGAGGAGCATCCGCGTCGCGAAGTCGAGGTAGCCCTCCATCGTGTTACGGCTCATGAGGACGAGGCCGCCCGGATCTCCGACCTGGCCGTGGAGCGAGAGCGAGAAGGCCCAGAACGACGGGAAGAACGCGTAGTAGCAGAACGCGATGCCGAGCCCGAAGAGCGTCGTCGAGAAGAGGACGAACGGGATGATGTACTTCTTCTCCTTCGAGTAGAGGCCGGGGCTGATGAACGCCCAGAGCTGGTAGAAGATCACCGGGGCGGCCAGCACCACCCCGCCGGTGAGTGCAAGCTGCATGTAATTGACGAACGCGTCGATGGGCGCGAGCGTCTGCAGCTCGACGGGCACGTTCGGGTAGCGGATCTTCCACGCAGCCTGGAACGGCATGGCGATCCACTCGAGGAGCCGCTCCTTGAAGGTCCAGCAGATGATGGCGCCTGCGAGGAGCGTGACGCCGGCCCGTACGATGCGCTTGCGGAGCTCGCCGAGGTGCTCCCAGATCGTCATCTTCACGTCGTCCTCGGGATCGACGTGCGTGA
Organism: Polyangiaceae bacterium; assembly: GCA_043747665.1. Taxonomy (GTDB): domain Bacteria; phylum Myxococcota_A; class Polyangia; order Polyangiales; family Polyangiaceae; genus Labilithrix. The sequence goes on from JAYTOQ010000808.1 coordinate 5,105, forward strand.
GGTCGGGCTCTTCTTGAAGAGGCTGCGTCGCCATCAGGATGCGCGCTCTGCGACGGCCGGCGGATCCTGGGTCTCGGCCTCGGCGGGATCGAGCCGCGCCGGCTCGTCCTGCTTGGGCTCGTCCGGTTGCGCTTCCGCCGCGGGGTCCTCCGACTTCGCTTCAGGCTCCGACTTCACTTCAGGCTCCGGCTTCACTTCAGGCTCCGGCTCGGGCGGCAGCACGCCGTTGGAATCGCCGAGCACGTAGAGCGGATCGCGCGCGAGCTTCGACTTCGGCAGCCCCTCGGCGTAGACGATGGCGTTGTCGGGCAGCGCCCCGTACGCATCGGCGCCATCACGCGGGTACTCGCGATCGCGGACCACGAAGAAATCGTCGCGGTAGCCGGACGACGCGGACGTGGTGTCGGCGGGTCTGGCGCTCATGCCGGTGATGTCGACCGAGCGCTGCACGGCGTCGAGCTCGCCGCGCGCGAGCTTGCGGATCTCCGCGATGTCGTCGGCGAGGCCCTCGGTGCGGAGCGCCTCATCGATGCCGCTCTGGGCTCGCAGATCGGAGGCCATGCGCCGGAGCTTTCCCGCGTATTGCCCGAGCTTCCGCAGCATCTTGGGCAGATCCTTGGGACCGATGACGACGAGCGCCACCACGATCACCACGATGAGCTCCGAGAGGCTGAAGCCGAACACCGACGCGGAGGGTACCACAGGGGATCCCTCACCTGACAGCGCCGCTTGGCTCTGCTACGAGCTGCGCCGTGGATCGTGGCCCGTGATTTTTCGCCCATGATGGCTCTGCAAGGCGTGACTCCGCAGGAGCTGAGCGAGGCATGTGTCGAGCTGTGCTCGCTCCAGGACGCGCGGCGGATCGTCGCCCAGGTCCATCGCGACGAGGATCCGGCGACGCCGAGCTCGGGGATCCGGCGCACGGCACGCGACGCGGTGGTGGCGGCGGGGCATGTGCCGCGCCTCGACGTGGTCGACGAGCGCCGGAGCCAGGTCGACCCGTTCGTGAAGTACGCGCTGCGCACCGCGGACGATCACGTGATCGAGACGGTGCGCATTCCGCTCGAGGTCGCAGGTCGCTTCGTGGTGTGCGTGAGCTCGCAGGTGGGCTGCGCGCTCGGCTGCACGTTCTGCGCGACGGGGCGCATGGGCCTCACGCGTAACCTCGAGACCTGGGAGATCGTCGAGCAGGTCCGCGTGGTGCGGCGCGGCATCGAGCGGTCGCCTTCGGGAGAGCGCGCGCGCATCCACGGCGTGGTGTTCCAGGGCATGGGCGAGCCAATGGCCAACCTCGACCGCGTGCTCGCCGCGATCCGCGTGATGAGCGATCCGAGCGCGCAGGCCATCGATGCGCGCAACATCACCGTGTGCACGTCGGGGCTGCCGGCGGGGATCCGAAGGCTGGCCGCGGAGGCGCCGAAGGTGAGGCTGGGTCTCTCCATCGCGTCGGCGCGCAGGGATGTTCGCCGCTCGCTCATGCCCATCGATCGCGCGCACGATCTCGACGACGTGCTCGAGGCGGCGGCGGAGCACGTGGCGCTCACCGGCCTCGCGCCGATGTGGGCGGTGACATTGCTCGCCGGCGTGAACGACACCGTGGACGACGCGAACGCGCTCGCCGATCGCGTGCTTGCGTTCCGGGCGCGGACGGGGACGAACCCGCGGCTCACCGTGATCCCGTACAACGCCATCAATGACGGGCCAGAGGGTGAGCTCGATCCGTTCGTGCGCGTGAGCGACGGCGCGGAGGATGCGTTTCGCGATGCGCTGCGCGCCCGCTCCGTGTTCACACACAAGCGCTACAGCGGCGGCGGCGACGTCGGCGCGGCGTGCGGTCAGCTCGCGGCGCGGCCGGGACCGGCGGGCCCCGTGACGCCGGATGCTGGCGCCCGCTGATCTTGCGTCGTCGACGATCGTGACGTCGGGCGCCGCGCACGCGGTGGTCAGCGCGATCCTGAAGTCGGGCAGGGACAAGATGTCGAGCCGCGCGCTGATCGACGCTTTTCTGCGCTGATCGTGCTGCCTGCCGCGGCGGGCATCGCGCTGGTGTCGGGCGGCGTCATCACGGTGGGCCTCGGCCGTCACGTCGAGCCGCGCGCGCTCGTATGGGCGGGCTCCACGGGCGTGACGATTGCACTCTACACGGTGATCGACGGCCAGGGCGTGCGCGCCGCACCATCGACAGGGAGCTACATCGTGTGGACCTACCTGGTGGCGCTCGGCGGCGGCATCGGCGGTCTGTTCGCGGCATGGCGAGGCACTGCGTTCACGGTGGCGGCTCGTACGGAATGGCGCGCGGGGCTCATGGCCGGCGCGCTGTCGATCGTGCCGTACGCCTCGGCGCTCGCGGCGTACCGCCTCGGCGGAGCGGCTCACCCGCGGGAGGGCGCTGGGGCTGGTCGCAATCGCGACGGGCGCGGTGACGTTGCTGCTCGGGAGGTGAGGGGAGGGAGCGAGAGGGGGCGGGAGGGAGCGAGAGGGAGCGAGAGGGAGCGAGAGGGCAAGCCGCGATAGCCGAGGCCCAGCGTCGACCAGCTTTCGTCGAGGAGCCACGTCGGTGCGCGGACGCCGGCGTGGGCCTTTGGGGGGATCGGCTCACGGCGGTGCATCCACTTGTCGAACCATGGCGCCGAGGAGCACGGATCGGTCAGGCCGACGTCCCGTTCGCCGTGTTTCAACTGGTTGATGAGGACATGGACCAGGACGTTGCGTACCTCGCTCGGGGTCTCGAGCTCGCGACGGTGAACCGAGTCGCCCCGGGCCGCGATGTGCCTTCGTCCGAGCTGATCGTCCGCAAAAATTAGGTCAAATCATGCTATCCCCGCGCCCGATGCTCGCGGAGCGATCGCCCACCACCGCACCCGCATCCGCCCGCGCGCCCGCTCTCGCGCCCGCGCTCGCCTTCGCGCTCGCCACCCTCGCCACCCTCGCCGCGTCGACCGCCTCCGCCTCCCCCGAGGATCTCTTCGGCTACGGCGCTCGCTCCAGCGCGATGGGGTCGACCGGGACCGCGTTCGCCGGCGGC
>JAYTOQ010000809.1:0-7165 GCA_043747665.1 Polyangiaceae bacterium
ATCCGTACGGGCAGCCCGGGCTCCGTCGCGACCATCGCGGGGCTCGCGTCGAACGACCAGCGCATCGACGGTCCGCGAGTGACTGCGCGACTGACCGGCCCGTTCTGCCTCGCCGCCGATGACGCCGGCAATCCGTTCATCGGCGACCTCGGCCTCGACCGCACCGTGAACAACACCATCCGTAAGTTCGACGTCGCCGGCGGCATCCTCAGCACCGTCGCCGACGTACCGAACCGCTTCGACGCAGCGTTCCCGCCGGTCGACGGTCCCAAGGATCAGGCCAGGTTCGGCATCCCCTGGGACATGGTCGTCATCGGCGGCGACGTCTACGTCCTCGACATCTTCGCGCAGGCCATTCGCAAGGTGACGATCGCGACCGGCGAGGTGAAGACCATTGCGGGCGAGATCAACGTTCCCGGCAAGAGCGACGGCGTCGGCGTGGCCGCGCACTTCAACTTCTTCGACCAGATGGGGAACAGCAACACCGTAGGCGCCGGTATCGCCACTGACGGTACGAACCTCTTCGTCTCGGACGGCGGCAACTTCGCTATCCGCAAGATCGCGATCGCGACCGGGACGGTCACCACGCTCGCCGGCGGCACGAAGGGCCCGATGAATGGCCTGGGTACGCAGGCGCAGTTCGTCAGCCCCGCAGGCCTCGCGCTCACGGACGGCGTGCTCTACGTCGCCGACGTCGGCGACCACACCATCCGCAAAGTCGACCCTGCCACCGGCGCGGTGACGCCATTCTTCGGCTTCAGCGGGCAGTTCGGCGACGTCGACGGTGATGCGTCGAAGGCCATGTTGAACTTCCCCGGCCGCATGGCCGCAGACGGCAACGGGAACCTGTTCCTCGTCCAGACGCCCTCGTTGCAGGACGGCTCGCCGGTGATCCGGCGCATCGACCTCGTCACGAAGACGATCTTGCCGTTCGCCGGCACTGCCGGCCAGCGCGGCTTCTCCAGCGGGCCGCTGCCCGCGACGCTCAACTGCCCGGCCGGCATCATCGTCACGAAGAGCGGCGACCTGGTGTTCGGCGACGCATGCGACGGCGTCGTGGCCATCATCCAGCCCCTCTGAAGCGGGGCTACTTCGCGGCTACTTCGCCGGGCGCCAGCGCCAAGCCGAAGGCGTCGTGGAGCGCGCGCACGGCGAGCTCTGTGTACTTTGCATGGATCAAGCAAGAGATCTTGATCTCGCTGGTCGAGATGGCCTGGATGTTGATGCCCTCGGCGGCCATGATGCGGAACATCTTGGCGGCGATGCCGGCGTGCGAGCGCATGCCGAGGCCGACGATCGACACCTTCACGATGTCCTCGTCGTAGCGGACCTCGGTGGTGCCGAGGCGCTTCGCGACCTCCTCGATGAACGGCTTCGCACGCGCCAGATCGCTCTTGCCGAGGGTGAAGGTGACGTCGGCGCGGCCCTGCGACTCCTTCGACACGTTCTGGATGATCATGTCGACGGAGATGTTCTTGTCCGCCAGCGCGCCGAAGAGCTCGGCGACGACGCCCGGCTTGTCGTTCAAGCCGACGCAGTGCACGCGCGCCTCGTTCTTGTCGTAGGCGACACCGGCGACGACGACGTCCTCGAGCGACTTGTCCTCGCCGGTGACCCACGTGCCCTCGGCATCGGAGAACGAGCTGCGCACGTGAACGGGGACGCCGTACTTCATTGCAATCTCCACGCTGCGGATCTGCAGCACCTTCGCGCCGAGAGACGCGAGCTCGAGCATCTCTTCGTAGGAGATGCGCGGGATCTTTCGCGCCGAGGGGCAGATGTTGGGGTCGGTCGTGTAGACGCCGTCGACGTCGGTGTAGATCTCGCAGGCGTTCGCGCCGATGGCGGCGGCGATGGCGACGGCAGACGTGTCGGAGCCGCCGCGCCCGAGCGTGGTGATGTCGCCGTGCTCGTTGACGCCCTGGAAGCCGGCGACCACCGCGATGTGGCCCTGCTTCAGCGTCTCGAAGATCTTCGAGCCCTCGATGGTCTTGATGCGCGCCTTCGTGAACGCGCCGTCGGTGAGGATCTTCACCTGGTGGCCGAGGAGCGAGCGGGCCTGCCCGCCCTCGTTCTGGATGGCCATCGCCGTCAGCGCGGCGGCGACCTGCTCGCCGGTCGCGGCGATGACGTCCATCTCGCGAGCGTCGGGGACGCCGACCATCTCGTGCGCGAGGCCGAGGAGGCGATTGGTCTCGCCGCTCATCGCGCTCACGATCACGACGATGTCGTCGCCCTTCTTCTGCGCGGCGATGGCGCGCCGCGCCACGTTGCGGATGCGATCGATCGAGCCGACCGACGTGCCACCGAATTTCTGGACAACAAGAGCCACGAGAGCCCTTGTTTACGGACGTTTCCTCGGTGCGTCAACGGGCGCGCGTCTCGTGATCAGCAGCGACCTCGGTGCGCTATGGGTCGAGACAACTGTTGACCCCACGCCTCGCCTCGTCGATGGTCCGGCGCGCGGATGGGGAGCTACGCGGGGTATCTGCTCGAGACGTTCGTCACGTTGTTGGCGGTGTGCGGTCTCGCGTTCGTCGTCCTCTATGGTGCGCGACGGCTCGGCATCGGACGACCGCGCGGGCCGATCCAGCTCGTCGGACAGCTCCCGCTCGACGCACGGCGCGCGATCTATCTCGTTCAGGTCGGTGACCAGGTGCTCGTGGTCGGCGCCTCGGAGGCCGGTATCACCAAGCTCGGCGAGGTCCCCGCGACGCAGCTCCCCGCCGTCGATCCCACGGTCGCCGCACCGTTCTCGGACGTGCTCGCGCGCGTCCTCGGCACGTCGAAGACGAAGCCCGCCGCTCGCGCCGCAACGCCGACGAAGGAGGACGTCGAATGACGCTCGGCCTCCTCGCGCTCGCGCTCGCGCCCACGCCCGAGGTCGTCAAGGTCGACGACGTGCTCGGCAAGCCGATCGCGCTCGTCGTCGCCCTCGCGCTCGTCTCGCTCGTTCCGTTCGTCTTCATGGGCGTCACCGCCTTCGTGAAGATCTCGACGGTGCTCCAGATCGTCCGCAGCGCGATCGGCGCGCAGTCCGTGCCGTCGAACACCGTCATCATGGCGCTCGCCACCGCGCTCACCCTGATCGCGATGGCCCCCGTCGGACAGCGCATCCTCGATCGCGCGTTGCCGCTCGTGCAGAGTCACGGTCAAGCCGCGCCCAAGGAGGACACCATCGCGCTCATCGAGAAGGGCATCGACGCGGTGCGCGAGCCGATGCGCGAGTTCCTCGAGAAGAACGCCAGCGAGAAGGAGCGCGCGCGGTTCCTCCTCGTCGCCAAGAACGCGCGGCCCGAGGCCGAGCGCGCCAAGATCACCGGCAGCGATCTCACGGTCCTCGTCCCCGCGTTCGTCGTCACCGAGCTCACCGAGGCCTTCGCGATTGGTTTCCTCGTCTATCTCCCGTTCCTGGTCATCGATCTCGTCGTCGCCAACGTGCTGCTCGCGCTGGGCATGCAGATGCTCAACCCCACGCAGGTCAGCCTGCCGTTCAAGCTGCTCCTCTTCGTCGCCATCGACGGCTGGGGGCTCTTGGCGCAAGCGCTGGTATCGGGATACAGATAACGGCGTGAAGCCCCGTCACGCATCGAACGCCGTCGCCGTCGCCGTCGTCCTCGCCGCCAGCGCGTTCGTCGCGCTCGCGACGTTCGGCTGCGCCCATCCGCAGAAGCGCAACGACTGGCGCACGCCCTCGCCGCCGATGGCGTGCAAGTCGGACGCCGATTGCCGCGGCGGAGCCTGCGCGATCGAGCTCGGCGCATCTCAGGGCACCTGCTCCCCCGCGAGCGGCGCGCCTGGGGACGGCGGAGCACCCGGCCTCAACACGCCCTCGGGACCGAGCCCCGCGCCGAGCGTCCAGCCGTCGCCGAGCGACATCCAGATCTGACGCCTGGGACTGCTTGACATCCTGCGCTCACCGCGTAGAGTCCGCCGCCGCTGCCAGTCCCACCAAGGCAGCAATTGTCAGGGGCAATAGCTCAGCTGGGAGAGCGCTGCGTTCGCAATGCAGAGGTCAGGGGTTCGATCCCCCTTTGCTCCACTTCCTGACTCTTTCGACGACGACGTCTCAGTGACGTTTCAGTAGGGCGCGCCACCGTGTACGCGGCCCGGTAGCGGGGGCGCCGAACCGGGAACGGTCGGTGGTCCTGCCCCGCCCGGCCCGCCCGGCCCGCCCGCCCCGCCCGCCCCGCGCGGCGCGACCGCATCATTCGCTCGCGCACGCGGCTCGGCGGCCGCGTGCGTGGCGCTCGCGTCGGGGGTCACCGGCGCCGTGCTCGCGGTCGCGAACGCGGCCGGCGCCTCGTCGACCGGCGGAGGCGCTGTCGCTGCCGTTCGTGTCGCCGGCGTCGGGGTCTCGACCGAGGCTGCCCGCGGCGCGCCAGATCGCGTTCGGGCGATCTGAACCGCGCCGAGGCTCGCCGCCGCGAGCAGCACCACCGCCAGCATCAGGAGTACGCGCCGCGCAGAGCCTCGCGGCGCCGGCGGAGTCGCGTCCGGGGTTGGGGCGGGCGTCCCGTCGCCGCCCTCGATCGCTGCCTGGAACGCGGCGCGTATCTCTGCGAGTCCCGGCCGCGCTTCACGCTTGCGCGCGAGCATCCGGTCGACGAACGCGCCGATCGCCGGCGAAATGGCACTCGCGCGCGTTCGCAGCGGAACGATCTCGCCCATCGCGATCGCCTTGAAGACCTGACCAAAGTTCTCGCCGTCGATCGGCCGCGCGCCCGCGAGGCACTCGTATGCGATCACGCCGAGGGCCCAGACGTCCGCGCGTCCGTCGACGTCCGGCTCGCCGAACACCTGCTCGGGCGCCATGTAATGCGGGGTACCGAGGATCGCTCCGGTCTCGGTCAGGTCGGGCGTGAGCAACGCCTCCGGCTCCGGATGGATCCACTTGGCGACGCCGAAGTCGAGCACGCGCACCCGACCGTCGTTCGTGAGGAACACGTTCTCCGGCTTGAGGTCCCGGTGCACCACGCCGAGCGCATGCGCGGCCTCGAGCGCCGAGGCCACCGACAGCACGATATGCGCGGTCTCCGCGACCGAGATCCCCGCCGCGCCCTCGGTGCTGCGGAGCCGCTCCGCGAGCGATACGCCCTCGAGGAGATCCATCACCATCACGAGCGCGTCGCTCCCGTCGAGCTGGAAGAGGTCGTGGATGTTCACGACATCGGGATGATCGATCCGCGCGGTGATGCGTGCCTCGCGCAGGAACCGGGATGCAGGCTCATCGCCGCGCTTCGTGAGCACCTTGAGCGCGACGCGCTTGCCGGTGACGACGTGATCGGCGGTCCACACCACGCTGTATCCGCCACGACCGATGGGCTCGACGAGCCGATACCTGTCTGCGAGGACGACGTCGGCTTCGAGCGTGCTCTCCATGCGGGCGAGCCGCGATCATCGCACGCAGCGGAAGCCCAGGTCCGGCCGTATCTTCGGGAGCGCCACGAATGCACGCAGGGCGGCGGCCGCCTCCGCCGGGGTCGAGGCGAGATTCCCACCGCGGACCGCGATGCGCGTGGTCTGCGCGTCCGGCGCACACTCGGGATCGCGGGCGGGGCCGATCTGCGGTCCGCGGCAGGTCGCGGTGCGCGGCTCGAATGCCTCGCGCGTCCACTCGGACACATTGGCAGCGAGCCCGATCACCCGTCCGCCAGGCGTGTCGAGCACGTCGCGGCTCGCCGCGACGTCGGCGGTCGGGCTGGGCAGGATCGGAGCACGAACGCCGCGCGTGCAAGACGTGTCTCCGGAGAGCGGAGGCACTGCACGACCGATGAACGCGTCGTCGCACGATGGCGTCTCCTGACCCCAGACGAAGCTCGAACGGCCGAACGCGCGACCGAGGTACTCGAGCTGAGCCTCCGTCGGCAGGTCCATCCCGCGCGCCCGGCATGCGGCCCGCGCCGCGTCCCACGGCACGCACACCACCGGCCGGTCGTCGTTGGGGCCGGGCTGCGCGGTGAAGGTGCAAAACGACGCGAGGTTCGCCGTGCTCGTCGTCCCTGACCACGCTGCCACCGTCGCTGTCACCTTCGCGAGGTCTAGCGACCGTAGCTCGCGAACCGTCAGCTCGTGCTCGTCCACGCAGAAGGATGTAATATGCACGAGCTGCGGTGCGCTCGCCGATCGTTCTCCCGGTGCCGGCCTCGCGCCCGGCAGCGTGGGCGCGCCTGCTTCCGGCGGCAGCCGCGGGTCGCCCATCCAGAACCACCCGCCCTCGACGCATACCTCGCCGGGACCCGCATCCGTCGCGGCGCTGTCCACGGGCTGGCGCGCGAGAGGCGCATCGGGATCACCGGGGCCCGTCGGCGCGGTGAGCGACCCGAGCGGGATCCCCACCTGCTCGAGCGGAAGCGTGAGGACAACACGCGTCTCGGCCTCCGCCGGAGACGGCGGCAATCTCAGCCAGTGCTCGATGGTCGTGGCCGGATCGCGCGACGCTACACCGAGGCGTGACGAGAACAGCCGCGCTCGCAGGACCGCCGCCTTCCGATTGCGCACCACGAACGTCGCGCCTCGCTCCACCGCCTCCTGGGTGAGCCCCACCTCGCGCGCGCAATCGCCGCACGCCGGATCGCCGGCGTCGTCGAGGACGGCGAGCTCGACGGAATCGAAGACTCCCACGCTCGTTCCGCTGGAGGAGGGCAGCGGAGCGTCGGTGTCGAGGACGATGACGAGATGGCCTTCCGCGGGCAACGTCGCCGGCGAGTCGCAGCCTTCCGCGGCGAGCGCCGCCAGCGCGGCCAGCGCTGCGAGCAGCGTCGCGCCGGCCCGCGAGATCGGCGCGCGCGGCTCACCGCTCATAGACGCACCGGAAGCCGATGGTGGGTGTACTGCCGCCCGAAGGCACACGCCCGCGCGACGTCGCGGCGAGGTCGGCCTCGTTCGACGTGAACGATCCGCCGCGCACCACGTGCTCCGTCGCCGGCGCATCGCAGAGCGGGTCGACGAGGCCGGCGCGCAGGTAGCACGCCGAGTCGTAGGCGAATGGCGCGCCGCGGACCCACTCGGACGCCGCACCGGCCAGATTGCGGATGCCGTCGGGAGTGATGTCGACGTCGACGGTCGCCGCATCGCGTAGGCCGAACGCAAGCCCGCGGTCGTAGCACCCGGTCGACCCGGCCGTGGGTCGATCGGAGCGCGCGAACACGATGCCTTCGCAGGT
>JAYTOQ010000810.1:0-4792 GCA_043747665.1 Polyangiaceae bacterium
GGCGCGAGCTCGACGACCTTGGGATCGATCATGAGCATGCGCAGCTCTTCGGGCGTGCGCCGATAGAGCAGCGACGTGAGCATGACGTTGAGACCGACGCTCTTGCCGGCGCCGGTCGCGCCGGCGACGATCGCGTGGGGCATGCTCGCGAGGTCGGCGTAGACGGGGTTGCCGACGATGTCGCGGCCGAGCACGACCGGCAGCGGAACGTCGAGGGTCTGGAAGCGGCGATCCTCGACGAGGTCGCGGAAGATCACGGGAAGGCGCTTCTCGTTCGGCAGCTCGAACCCGATGCGGTTCTTTCCCGGGATGGGCGCGACGATGCGCACCTTCTTCGCGAGCGCGAGCGCGAGGTCGTCGGCGAGCGCCGCCACCTTGCTGACCTTCGTGCCGGCGACGGGCGAGACCTCGTACGTGGTGACGACGGGACCGGGGAGGATCTCCTCCACCTTGCAGGTGATCTTGTAGTCGGCGAGCGTCTTGACGAGGAGCTCGGCGTTCTTTCGCAGCTTTTCCTCGTCGAACAGCGGGCCAATCTCGATGACGCCCGGCGTGAGCATGTCGATCGACGGGAGCTGAAACTCCTTCTTTCCAGGCTTCTTGTCGGCCTTCTTCGCGTCGACGACCTTCTTGAGATCCGCCTTCGTGGGCGCGTCCTTCTCGAGCGCGGCCGACGTGTCGACGATGGTGATGCCCGCCTCGCCCGGCTTCTTCGCGCTCGGCACGACGGCCGCGGTCAGCCCCGCGCGCAGCTTCTTCGACTTCGCTTCGACGTCGAGGCCTTCGAGCGGCGTCACGTCGAGGCGGGGTCGAAGCGGCGCGTCCACATCCGCGACGGCCTTCGCGACCGACTCGGCCTCTTCTTCGCCGTCGGTCTTCGCGGAGGTCGCCACGGGGGCAGCCTTCGCCTTCGCGCGCGCCGCCGCCTTCAGATCCGCGCTCAGCCCGAACGCAAAGCCGCCCTTCGCGCCCGCCTTCGTGTCCTTCGCATTCGCGTTCGCGTCCGCGTCCGCGCCTGGCTCTGCGTCCGCGTCCCTCTTCTTCCGCGGCGCCTTCTTCTTGTCATCGACGATGACGAGCGGGCTCTCCTCGGGCAACGGCTCGGTCACGATGCGCACGCGCGGCGCGGAGCTGACGTCCTCGATGCCATCGGCCTCGGCATCGCCAGGATCGCTGTCGCGGATCGGCTCGTCCTCGAAGTCCTCTTCCGGAACGAGGATGGTCGCGGCGCCGCTCGCCGGCCCGGCGATGATTGGCTCGTCGTCCTTGCGACGCTGCGCTTCCTTCTCGCGATCGAGCTCGCGTGCCTTTGCCCACGCGCCCGCCACCGAGCGCGCGCCGATCGCGGTCTTCTCCGCCGACACCGTCCCGAGGCGGCCCACCCATCGCACGAGCGCGATGAACGAGAACGTCGCGCGACCGATCAAGATGAGGCCGAGCAGCGCAAAGCCGACGAGGAACGAGCCCACCGTCGAGAACAGCGAGCGCGCGAGCTCGCCGAAGAGCTCGCCGATCATGCCGCCCGCGGGATGATGACCAAACGCCATGTTGCCAGGGCCGCCGACCTGCACGAGCGCCGCGCCGATCACCACCATGAGGAGATCGCCGGCGAGGCGCGCGGGCGTCGCGTTCGTCTTGCGACCACGCACGTACGGAATGCCGAGCAGCAGCGCCTCGACGGGCACCACCCACGCGGCGACGCCGACCAGCGTGACGAACGCCTTCGCCACCGCGGCCCCGACGGGACCGACCCAGTTCTCCCCGAGGATCTGCGGCGGTCCGTCGGTGATGGGCGGCGCGGAAGGATCGCCCGCATACGACGCGAGGGCGAGCGAGAGGAACACCGCGAACGTCCACAAAAGGAGCGCGGCGACCTCTCGGCCTCGGGCGAACGTCTGCGGCTGCACGCCGAGCACGTTCGGAAGACGCGTGTTCGGGGGGGGCGCGAGGAACGAGCTCGACGCGCGCCGTGGCGCGAAGACGGGCTCGGACCGCACGTTCCCCGTCGCAGACGCGCACGGAAGACCGGGCTCTCCGGCGATGCCGCCGGACTTGAGTGAGCGACCTGCAAAGAGGCTGAGAAGCGCCATACCTACGTTGACCTACACTGACGCTAGGGCAATGGGCGGGCGCGAGTCAATTCCGTGCGCGTTGGTGTTCGCGCGCTGTTGTATGACGCGCTCCACTGACCATGACCTCCAAGCCGCTCCTGCTCGCTGCGTTCTCTGCGTTCTTCATCCTCGGCTGTGGCGTCCAGACGTCGCTCACGCGAACGGGCCCGCGGATGCCGCCGCGCCCTGAAAACTGCGAGTTCGAGATGCTCACCGGGGCGCCGGCGGGGTCCTACGTCGAGCTCGGCACGCTCGATCTCACCGCGGGCGCAACCACCAACCTCGGCGAGTTCCGGTCCGGCATCCGACCCCAGGTCTGTCGGGCCGGCGGCGACGCTGCCATCGGGATCGCCAACGGCAACGGCATCTACATCAAGGCCACAGTGCTGAAGCGCGTGGACGGGCCGACGGCCGGCGCGCCGATGGCGGGTGCCGGAATGCCGCCCGCCCAGCCGCCGGCCGCGTCGGGATGCAGCTTCGACACGCAGTGCAAGGGCGACCGCGTGTGCGTGCAGGGCGCGTGCGTCGATCCGACCGGCGGCGGTTCGACCAAGAAGTAGCGGAACCTGCACGCTCCGAATAAACCTTGGGTATCCTCGTGCTCCCGGCGTAGAGTTTGGTGCCAAAGGATCGATTTGGGGGTCGAAGTGTGGCCACCACACCTCACCTCAACCCAAGGACGGGCGGATGGCGTTGATGGGCGGAACGAAGAGGCGCGGTGGAATCCTTGGCCGGATGCGACCGCACGCGGGACGGTCTGTGGCGGCCATCATGCTTGGCCTTGGTACGCTCGCGGCCTCTGGCTTCGGCGCCACGGGCTGCAGGGTCGCGGATACCGACGTCAAGCGATGGGAGACCACGCAGCGCGGGCCTCACAAGCTCGTCGCCGTCGTCACGCACGACAAGTACAGCTGGGAGCTGCGCACCGACGCCGCCCTCTCGCTGATCCGCATGGCCCCGCGAGGCGGCGTCCGGCAGGGCATCAGCTTCCTCATCGACAAGTACAAGGACGAGGAGGGCGAGTCGCGTGAAGGCGCGCTGAACCAGCTCCCCGAGGATGCGCGCCGCCAGATCGTCGACCGCATGGCGCCGATCCTGATCAAGGAGCTCGAGCCGCCGCCGCCGCCGCACACGCCGGAAGGCCGCCTGCCGCCCGACCCGACGGTCCCGTACAAGGACGCCGCGTTTGCGATGCTCGTCCACGAGCCGCCGCTGGTCTCCAACGAGAAGACCCGCGCAGATCTGAAGGCGGCGCTCACGAGGTGGGCAGCCACGGGCTTCGAGGACCGCATCGAGAACGGCGCGCAGCAGTTCGGCCTCGAGCAGATGATGCGCTACCTCGGTCCCGAGAGCGTCCGCACGCTGCCGGGTATCATCAACGAGAACGCATCGCGCATCGATCGCGTCGCCGGTCTCATCAACGACGTCGCCGACGAGCCCACGAAGCTCAAGGCCTCCGAGGCGCTCCGCGACCTCGCGATCAAGTACAACTCGAAGGAGTGGCTCGACGCCCAGACGAAGGTCGTCAAGGAGTCGAACGCCCGCAACAACATCAAGGCCGACGACAACCAGGTCGCCGGTCAGGTCGGCAAGATCCAGGAGCGCAACCTCACCGAGGCCGTCTTCCCGGCGATGAAGAAGGTCGGCGGTCGCCCGTCCATCGACTACCTGTTCGGCTACGCGGCGGACTCGAAGAACGATCCCGAGCGCCGCAAGCTCGCCCTCGCCGCGCTTGAGGGCCGCGTCGACAAGAACAGCCCCAACGATCTCGAGCGCATCTTCGCGATCGCGCGCAACGAGGAGAACGCCGACTCCGTCCGCGACGTAGCTTTCCAGCGCATGGGCGAGTTCCCCAAGGAGCAGATCGTCCCGAAGCTCTACACGCTGTTCGAGCCGAAGAAGTGGAAGACGCGCTGGGTGGCGGGCGAGACCGTCCTCAAGACGTTCTCCTCGACGGCGCAGGTCCGCGACTTCCTCGCGCGTCTCCCCAAGACGCCCGCGACGAAGATGGGCATGACCGAGCCGCTGTCGTACGCCGGCAAGATCAAGCAGATGGAAGGCGATCCGAAGCCGAAGGATCTGCTCGCGCCCTACCTCACCAGCAAGGAGTTCGGCGCGCGCATGACGGCGCTCGGCTACTACTGGGAGGGCAAGAAGGCCGATCGCGGCAACGTGCAGCCCTTCGAGAACGATCCGACTCCGCTCCCCAAGTGCGAGAAGGACGACGAGTGCTCCTGGTCCTGCGATGTGCCGAAGGCCGGCAATCCGAAGGAGACCGAGCCGAAGGAGCTGAAGACCGTCGGCGAGTTCGTGAAGTTCTGTCTCGTGCCGTCGATGGACAAGTAGACCGCGACAAGTAGAAGCAGGCAGGCCGTAAGAAGATTATGAGCTCGGATCCCAACAAGAAGAGCCCACGCACATTCCAGTGCCGCGACATGCTCTGGGAGACCTTTGAGCAGATGGCGCGCGAGCTCGAATGCAGCGTCGACTACCTCATCAACGAGGCGATGAAGCAGTACGCGCGCCAGCGTAGCTACGGCGGTCGCACCCCCTACCCAAATAACGGGCCAAATAACGGGCCCAATAACGGGCCGAACAACGCGCCAGGCGCGTCGGGCCGCTCCGACTCCGTGCAGGAGCCGCGCGGTGGACAGGGCGGCTATCCGAGCGCGCCTCCGCCG
>JAYTOQ010000811.1:0-2589 GCA_043747665.1 Polyangiaceae bacterium
CGTCGACGACGCCGTGGAGGCGCTCGACCCACGTGAGGTGCTCATCGGCATCGTCGGCATCGTCGGAGGGAGCGGGCATCGTCGGTCTCGAGCGCGGAGGACCCCGAGGTAGCGCGGAGGTGCGATGGCGTCGAGCGCACGCTACGGTGGAGCGGTGCTGCGCGTCACGGTGCTCGAGCTCCCCGCCACGTGGGGCGATCCGCAGGCGGCGCTCGCCGCGGTGGACATCGAGCTCAGGCGCGGGCCCGAGACCGATCTCGTCCTTCTGCCGGAGGCCTCGCTGAGCGGGTACGTGTCCGCGACTGGCACGTTCGACCTCGCGGCCTTCGCGGAGCCGATCGACGGGCCAACGGCTCGTGCCGTGGCGGCGCTCGCGCGGCGGCATCGCGTGCACCTCGTCGCGCCTCTCGTGCTGGACGAAGGCAGTTCGGGTCGCTTCAACGCGATGGTCGGGTTCGATCGCGACGGCGCACGCACGTTCGCGTATCGGAAGCGCCATCCGTGGTTTCCCGAGACGTGGGCGACCGCGGGCGAGCTGCCCGCCCCGACGGTCGCGATAGAGGGCGTGCGGGTGACCATCGCGGTGTGCTTCGACGTGCACTTTGTCGCCGAGGACGCGGCAGATGCGCTCGACGCCGCCGACCTCCTCTTGTTCCCGAGCGCGTGGGTGGAGGAAGAGGACTCACGCGTCACGATGCTCCCCGCGCTCGCGCGCCGTCATCGCATCGCCGTCGCCAACGCGAACTGGGCGCCCGGCCTCGTGAGGATCGCGGGTCAGGGCGGATCGTCGATCCTCGATGCGAGCGGCGCCGTCCTCGCGTCGGTGACTCCGCGCGTCATGCGCGCGGACGCGGTCGTCAGCGCCGACCTCAGGCGCGGTGCCGATCCCAAGGTCGAGCTCGCCGAGTGACTTGTCGCCTCTCGGTGAGGCGTAGCGGCATGTGGAGTGCACGCCTCGGGGCATGGCGAACGCCTCGAAGCCGGATTGTGCGCCTCGCATCCTGGTGACCGGCGCGGTGGGCCACGTCGGCCGTGAGGTCGTCCGGGCCATCGCCGCGCGTGGCCATGCGCTGCGTGCTGCGGACCTCTCGGTCGAGGGCATCCGCGCCATGCACGGAGACGACATCGACGCGACCGTGCTCGACTACGAGGCGCACGAGACCTTCGACCGTGCGCTCGACGGATGCGATGCGATCTTCCTCGTTCGACCGCCGGCCATCGCGATGATGGAGTCGACGCTCATGCCGTTCATCGACGTCGCCGTGAAGCGCGGCGTGAAGCACATCGTCTTCTTGTCGTGCGCGGGCGCTGCGACCAACAAGCTCGTTCCGCATCACGCCGTCGAGAAGCATCTCGCGCTCCGCGAGATGAGCCATACGCTCCTGCGTCCCGGGTTCTTCTCGCAGAACCTCGGCGTCGCGTACCGCGAGGACATCGCCACCGAAGGACGCCTCTTCCTGCCCGCGGGGAAGAGCCGCGTCGCTTTCGTAGACATTCGCGACATCGCCGAGCTCGCCGCGCTGGTGTTCGACGATCCGACCCCGCACCGGAACCAGGCGTACGAGTGCACCGGTCCGGAGGCGTTCTCCTTCGAGGAGACAGCGCGCCTGATGACCGACGTCATCCGCCGTCCCATCCGCTACGAGTCAGCGTCGATCGCGGGGTATGTCCGTCATCTCCATCTGCGCGGCCTGCCGCTCGCGCAGATCGCGGTGCAGACGGTGCTGCACGTGGGCCTACGCTTCGGGCAGACGGCGAAGATCGATCCCACGCTGGAGCGCCTCCTGGGCCGCCGCCCGCGCACGCTCGCCACCTACGTCCGCGAGAGCGCAGACCTCTGGAAGCCGCCCAAGAAAGTCGACGCCATCTCCAACCTCCCGCCGTGGCGCCCCCCGAGCCCCACCCTCGCCTGAGAATCGAACGAGACGAGACTGGGTTCGATGCCTAGACGATGAGCGCGGAGTGCGGGTTGGCGCCGAACGGGGTGCCCGGCACCTTGAGAGCAGCGGCGGCGGCCGCCCAGAAGCCCGGGACACCTGGCGTGCCCGCGGCGAAGCGCGACTGGGCCGTGACACCATAGCTGAGGCCTTGCTTCACGTTCTTGCCGAGCAGGACCGCGACCGTGCCGTCGCCATGGTCGCCGCTCGGGAGGCGCACCAGCTCGCCCGAGATCGCCACCACCACGTTGCGACCCGGCGTGTTCAGCATGCGATCGAGGAACGTCTTGATGGGGGCGATTCGATTCGCGGCGCCGCCGAAGATGCCCTGACCGAGCATCTTCTGCCGCGAGTACGAGCCGTTCAGCGAGCCGCCCGAGCCGGTCTGGTGGAAGTCCCAGGACGCGAGGCCGAAGTCGGTGATGTTCACGACGTTGGTCCCGGCCGCGCGGATCATGAGCTCGGCGCCGGCGAGCATCGAGGCGTACGAGTCCGTCGTCGTCTTGCCGCCGAGACCGTAGGCGGCGTTGAGCTCGGCGAGCGTGACCGGCGGCGGTGCTGCCTTGTTCAGCGACGCGACCGCCGAGTCATACGCGTCGGTCAGCGGCGTGAGCCGTCCCGGGTTGGTGGTGATCTCGCGCTTCGACATTGC
>JAYTOQ010000812.1:0-3673 GCA_043747665.1 Polyangiaceae bacterium
CGGGAGCGTTTACTACACGGTGTCCGCCAACGCGGCGTCGTCGAAGCTCGAGCAGGCTCGCCTCATGGGCGCGGAGACCCAGGCGCCATACGAGTACTACTTCGCGCGTGAGCACCTGCGGCAGGCGCAGGCCGAAGCGGCCGAGGCCAGCTACGGAGACGCCGCGTCCTACGCCGAGACCGCCGAGCTCTACGCGCAGAAGGCCATCGACTTCATCCAGTCTTCTGCGCCCGGCAATCGCGGCAATCGCGAAAACAAGTCCGGAGACGCGAAGTGAACGCGCGTGCCCTCGCGGCGCGAGGGCGTTCGCTGGTCGCGCTCGTCGCGGTCGGCACGCTGCTCGTGTCGTCGTCGTGCACGACCGGCATCTATCAGCGCGGTCGCATCGACGGGCTCAACGGCATGGTCGTGAAGGCCGAGCAGAGCGGCGCCATGCGCTGCGCGCCCCGCGAGCTCGCGCTCGCCAAGGCGCATCTGCGCTTCGCCGCCACCGATCTCGATCAGGGAATGGCCTCCGACGCCGAGGGCCATCTCGCCATCGCCGAGCCAAACGCGCAGGCGGCGCTCGCGCTCTCGCCCGCCGAAAAGTGCCTCAGCGAGAACCTCGCGCGTGAAGGCGATCGCGACGGCGACGGCGTCGTCGACTCGTTCGATCAGTGCCCCGACGTGCGCGAGACGTACAACGGCTTCGAGGATCTCGACGGCTGCCCCGACGACCCCGACACCGATCACGACGGCATCCCCGACTCGCGCGACGCGTGCATGCTCGAGCCGGAGGACAAGGACGGCTACCTCGACGAGGACGGCTGCCCAGATCTCGACAACGACGCCGACGGCATCCCGGACACGCTCGACAAGTGTCCGAACAGCCCCGAGGACATGGACGGCTTCGAGGACGCCGACGGCTGCCCCGAGGACGACAACGACAAGGACACCGTCGCCGACGTCTACGACGAGTGCCCGAACACGCCCGGGCAGCCCAACGGCGTGCGCCCGGGCTGCCCCAGCCTGATCATCGTGACCGCCAGGGAGATCCGCATCACCCAGCAGATCCAGTTCGACTTCAACAAGTCGACCATCAAACCGGTGAGCTTCCCGATCCTCGACGCGGTCAAAGACGTCCTCGTCGCCAACCCCAAGATCACCATCGAGGTCCAGGGGCACACCGACAACGTCGGCCAGCCGGCCTACAACCTGAAGCTCTCCGGGCAGCGCGCGGACGCGGTCCGCGCCTACCTCGTGGCGCACGGCGTGGAGGCGACACGCCTTGTTTCCAAGGGCTTTGGCATGAACCAGCCCCTCGTGCCCAACAGCACCGAGGGCAATCGCGCGCTGAACCGCCGCGTCCAGTTCATTCGGACCGAGTCTCAGAGTCCCTAAGGCTGCGCTTTCTGGCCCAAAAAAATCCTAAATCGGTGTAATCACGGCGCCGTGAAGATCCGGAAAGCGCTCGCCGCCGTCCTGTCATTCGGCTTCAGTCTGCGGCTCCTGACGGCCGCTCTCTTGCTGTCGTCGCTGTTCGTGACGCGTCCCGCGTTCGCCGACGCGAAGACGGAAGCGACGGCGAAGGCCCTCCAGAAGAAGGCGATGGACGAGGACTACCTCGCCACCGACTTCGCGAAGGCCGTCGAGAAGCTCGACAAGGCCGTCGCCGCCTGCGGCAACGACAAGTGCAGCGCAGCCCTCCGCGCGCAGCTGCATCGCGATCTCGGCGTCGTCCAGATCGGTGGCCAGATCGACAAGGAGAAGGGCATCGGCAACTTCGTCGCCGCCATCAAGACCGATCCGGCGACCGCGCTCGATCCCGATCTCCGCACGAAGGATCTCGACGCGGCGTTCGCCGACGCAAAGAAGCGCGCAGCAGGCGGCTCAGGCGCCGCGCCTGCGGGCGGCGGCGGTACCCCCGCGGCCGGTGGCCAGCCGGCCGGCGACTTCGTCCACGAGCCGGTGGCCGAGCAGCAGATCCGCACGCCCATCCCCGTCTACGTCGAGTACGGCGGCGAGGAGCAGCTCGTGAAGGTCATCGCCCGTTACAAGGGCTTCGGCATGACCGACTGGAAGACCGTCGAGCTGAAGAAGACCGGCGAGAAAGGCTGGGGCGGTCTCCTTCCTTGCGCCGACGTCCAGCAGGGCACGACGCAGTATTACATCCAGGGCTTCAACGCCGCAAACGACCCGGTCGCGGTCGGCGGTGATCGCAACAACTCGTACAAGGTGAAGGTCAAGCGCGAGGCCGTCGCCGAGCCGCCGCACCTTCCCAGCCAGCCGCCGCCCACGCAGTGCGCGGACACCGGCGACTGCCCGCCGAACTTCCCGGGTTGCAAGAAGGCCGGCCCGGTCGCAGGGCCCGTCGAGGCCGCCGGCAAGGATGGCGGCGAGTTCTGCGAAGAGGACACCGAGTGCAAGAGCAAGGAGTGCAAGGCCAGCAAGTGCACCGACTTCGAGGGCGGCGATAGCGACAAGAAGATCCGCCGCGTCTGGGTCGGGGTCTCGATCGGCTTCGACTACACGCTCGTGCCGAGCGACAGCGACGTCTGCAAGCTCTCGTCGACGAAGGACGGCCAGCTGCCGCTCAACACCTCGAACTACTACTGCGTCAACAGCGACGGCAGCGACTACCCCTTCCGCGAGGCGCCGGGCCTCGTGACGCCCCGCAACGGCGAGAACTCGCGCCTCGCGCTCGGCACGTCGGACAAGGTCTCGGGCGGCGGCGCGTTCGGCAACATCCGGATCCTCGCGTCCGTCGACTACGCGATCAACCTGAACCTGCTCCTCGGCGCGCGACTCGGCTACGTGCTCAACACGTATCCGGGCCAGGCCGCGAAGGACGACACCAAGTCGTTCCCGCCCGTGCACCTCGAGCTTCGCGGGACGTACCTCTTCGGCCAGGAAGCGCTGCTCAAGAAGGTCGCGCCGTACGTGATGGTCGGCGGCGGTGTCTCCACGTTCGAGACCGCGGTCAAGGTCAGCGTCGTCGAGACGAACCCCGCGACCAACCTGAAGACCGCCAAGGACGTCGATGCCTGGCAGCTCGCCGGCCCGATCTTCATGACCTTCGGCGGCGGCGCTCGCGTGGGCCTGTCGGAGCGCGCGGCCCTCATGCTGGGCGCGCGTGTGAACTTCGCGTTCGGCAACTCCTTCGCGCCCAGCTTCGGCCCCGACATCGGGATCGTCTTCGGCTTCTGACCGCTTCCGAGTGGGGAGCCGCGCTGCCTGTCGAGCAGCGCGGGCCGCTATTTGCCGTCGAGGATGTCGGCCACGCGGGATGCGCGCAGCGTCGTGCTCCGGATGATCGCGTCCATGTCACGATGACCGCGGAGCGGCGCGAGCAGCGGGCAGTGCGCCGCCGCCCTTCCTCATGAGCGCGACGGAGCGCCCGGTCGACCGTCCCCATGCCACCAGAGCCCAGCAATCCCAGCACCTCGTACCGGTCGGCCACCACCCACCGCGACGGCGCCTCGCGCGTCGAGGGTGGAATCCAGCGGCGGATGCGCTGGGCCTTCGTCGGGTACTTCCGGCCGCTTCATCGCGACCTCGCAGCGTAGCAGGCGTAGCCTGGAGTAGTCGTTGGCCGCGCCCCTTCAGATCGGACGTTACGTCCTCCATGGTGAGATCGCCTCCGGTGGAATGGCGTCCGTCCACTACGGGCGCCTCGTCGGCACCGGCGGATTCA
>JAYTOQ010000813.1:0-6356 GCA_043747665.1 Polyangiaceae bacterium
TCGCCGGCCGAGGCCGAAGAAGCGGTCGACATGTACTTCCGCAAGATGGCGCAGGTCTCGCTGCTCACTCGCGAAGGTGAGGTCGAGCTGGCCCGGCGCATCGAGGAAGGCGAACGCAGGATCATCGGTGCGATCGTCGACTCCGCCTTCGCGGCATCCGAGCTCGACCACATCAGCCGTCTTCTCTACAAGGGCCGCCTCAAGGTCCGTGACGTCGTGCGCAACGTCGACGACGAGGACGCCTTCGACGAGGCCACGATGCTGCGCATCGGCAGGCTGCTCGAGCGTCCGCTGAAGGAGCTTCACGGCACCAAGCAGATCAAGGCCGCAGAGGCGAAGGCGGCGCTCGCGAAGGACAAGGATCCGAAAAAGAAGAGCGTGACGCGGAAGAAGACCAAGACCGAGCTCGCGCGCGACAGCATCGTGCAGACGCTCGAGGAGCTTCGGCTCGACCGCAGCGTCATCGATCGCGTGGAGAAAAAGCTCCGCATCATCCAGCGCGAGATGCCCGCGGCGAAGAAGCTCACCTCGGGCACGCTGCAGACGATCGCCGAGGGCCGTCGCCTCGCCGACCGCGCCAAGTCGGCGCTCGTCGAGGCCAACCTGCGCCTCGTCGTGTCGCTCGCGAAAAAGCATGTGAACCGCGGCCTCCAGCTGCTCGACCTGATCCAGGAGGGCAACATCGGCCTCATGCGCGCGGTCGACAAGTTCGACTACAAGCGCGGCTACAAATTCTCGACCTACGCGACGTGGTGGGTTCGCCAGTCGATCTCGCGCGCCATCGCCGATCAGGGGCGCACCATCCGCGTGCCCGTGCACATGTACGAGAGCCTCCAGAAGCTCACGCGCATGAGCCGCTCGCTGCTCCAGGAGTACGGCCGCGAGCCGACGCCGGAGGAGCTCGCGGAGTCGACGGGCATCCCCGTCGAGAAGGTGCGCGCCGTCATGAAGATCGCGCGCGAGCCGATCAGCCTCGAGACGCCGGTGGGCAGCGACGGCGAATCGCACGTTGGCGAGTTCATCCCGGACGAGTCGGGCCTGCCGCCCGACGAGGCCTACGCCCAGATGCGCTTCAACGACCAGACGCGCCAGCTGCTCAAGACGCTCACGCCGCGCGAGGAGAAGATCCTGCGCATGCGCTTCGGCATCGACGAGCCGCGCGACCACACGCTCGAGGAGGTCGGCGAGAGCTTCTCGCTCACCCGCGAGCGCATCCGTCAGATCGAGACGAAGGCGCTGCGTAAGCTTCGTCTCCCGTCGCAGCATCGCAAGCTCAAGACGTACATCGGCGGTCAGTGACCCGAGCATGAGCGTTCGAGAGCACGTCACCGAGCAGCTTCGCGAGAAGCTCACGCCCCAGCACCTCGAGGTCGTCAACGAGAGCCACATGCACGCGGGGCCGAAGGACGCGGAGACGCACTTCAAGGTGGTCGTCGTCTCGCCGCTCTTCGAAGGCATGTCGGCGGTGAAGCGCCATCAGCTCGTGTACGGCGCGCTTGGCGAGATGATGAGCAAGAAGCCCTCGCAAGGCGGCATTCACGCGCTCGCGATCACGTCGCGCACGCCGGCCGAGTGGGCGGAGAGGCCCGCGGCCAATGTCTCGCCGCTCTGCGCGAGCAAGGGCAAGTAGCGGCGCGTCCGTACGAGGTGCTCGTGCGGCGCTCAGTACGCGCGGTAGCCGAACGACAGCGGGAAGAAGAAGGTCGTGTTGTCCGGCGGTTTGTTGGTGAGCAGCAGGCCGGGCTGGATGCCCACCGTCCACTGCCCGCCGCTCGTCGGGAGAACTACGAACGTCGCCTCGAGCATCGTGCCGAAGACGACGTCCGTGCCGTAGCGCTTTCCTTCGGCGACCGTCTCGATCTGGCCGACGAGGAAGGTCGCGCCTAGCCACACCGACGTGCCGATGCGCAGCGAGAGCCCGGGTCCGCCCATGATCGCAAAGCTCGGCTTTCCGTCGGGACCGAGCGCGACGTAGCCACGCGCAAGGAACTCGAAGCGGTCGGTGACGGCATGCCCCGCCTCGAGGATCGCGCCGGCCATGACCTGCGTCTTGGATTCCGAGTTGGGGAGCGAAGAGGCTGCGCCGATGAGATGGTAGGGCGCGAGCGCGAAGGCTGCGCCCCACACGAAGCCGTCGGGGGCCGCGGGCGGAGGGAGAGAGGGAGGATCGGCCACGGCCGTGGCCACTGGGGGCGAGGAGGGCGAGGAGGGCGAGGAATCCGCGTCGTGCGTGTCGGGGGGCGAGAGCGGCGCGGACGCGTCGGAGAGCGGGGCTTCCAGTGTCACGCTGAGGCTGTCGCCGTTGCCCGTGACCTCGACGTCGCGCTCGGCACGAAAGACTTCGCCTTGTGCGACGACGACGTGATGGCCCGCGCTCACGAGGAAGGTCGTGGGGGAAGACTCGCTCAGCGGGAAGCCGTCGACGAAGATGCGCGCGCCGGTCGGCCTGGTCTCGATGCGTAGACGCGTGGAGCGTGCCTTGATCTGCGTGATGGCGACGACGGCGGCGCCGGTGAACTCGCCGGCCTCGCCGGCCTCGCCGACATACGCCTCGTAGGCATCGACGGCGGCTTGCGCGCGGAGCAGTCGCTCCTCGGTGCGCGCCAGGTTGTAGAGGACCGGCGCGGCGTGGTGCTCGGTGTCGGCCTTCTTGAAGAGGCGGCGCGCGCCCTCGTAGTCGCCTCGCTGGTAGAGACGAACGCCCTCGGCGAAGTCCTTGCGGGCCGCCTCGACGTCGTCGGCGCGTGCATCGGACGCGACGCTCGAGACGAGCGCGGCGAGCACCACGAAGGCCGCCGCCTCGCCGATCCGCCTGGGATCACGACGTCTCCACACGCCGGAGCAATACCACGAGGGAAGCTTCGCGGCCCGGGCGCGTAACCATGCGCATGCAGCGCCTCCACGTCCTCGCCGTCGCCCTCCTCGCCTTCCCGCTCGTGCACTGCGCGATGCTCCCGGGGATGTCCCAGCAGCCCGCCGCCCCGTCGACCGATGCGAGCACGCCCGAGACGACCGGCGCTGGCGTTGCGTCGGGTGAGCCCCGCGCGCCTGCGTCGCCGGCATCGGGCTTCGGCGCCAAGGCTGCGCCGCAGGCCAAGGCCGCGGGCGCTGCTCCGAGCGCGCCCATCCCGACTTCCGTCGAGATCCACAGCGACTGCTCGAAGACCACGCCGGTCTTCTACGGCGAGAAGCCCAAGTTCGGCAGCGGCACCAAGTCCTCGATCGGTAGCAACACGACCACGACCGCGTCGCGCAAGTCGGACGGCTCGCTCCCGTCTGGATCATCGACGAGCAGGAGAACGGCATCGCGAGCGTTCGCGTAGAGCCCACGACGAAGCGCGTCGACATCGACCGGAGCTGCCGTCAGATCACTGCGCGCTGATGCACCGCCGATGCGCGGCGCCGCCGGATCAGGGATTCGGCGCGCCGGGGCTCGGAGACGCGTACGTCTTGAGGTCGGTCTTGTTGTTGTCGCTGTCCGCGCCGTTGGGGCTGCGGCCAATCGATCCGCCCGACGCCGGCGCGGTCGCGGCGGTCTTCTCGCGATAGCTGCCGCTCGTCACAGTGCCCCATGCGACGCCGTCGACCAGCGTGCCGGTATCGTCGAGGAGGCCGATCTGTCCGTCCGTCTTGGACATGCCGGTGGTCCAGCTCCCGGCGCCGGGCGTGAGCACGAGGTAGCCCATCGAAGGGATCGTGACGCTGGCCGCGAGCTTGTGGCCCGCCAACCCGCCAATGCCGCCTCCCGACTGGTACTTGATCTCCCAGTTCCCGAGGGGGACGTCGCACGCACTCGGGTTGTAGAGCTCCACCATCTCGTCGTTGGCGGTCGTCCCGTCGGTCTTGATCTCGTTGATCACGACCTTCGTCACGCACGGGCCGCCCGAGTCGTCGGGCGGTAGCACCGTGCCGTCGGGACCGACGGTCGAGGAGTCCCTGAGGACTGGGACGACGTTCACGTCGCGGCCGGCGTCGTCGGTCAGCCCTCCCTCGTCGGCGATCCCGTTGCTGTCGGTGCCCTTTGCACACGCGACCATGATCAGCGCGCCCGCGGCGGCCGCGCCGCCCGCGACGAATCTCGGTCGCATCAAGACAGCGGCTTCAGTTCGAAGGATCGAGCTCGGTCGTGCTCTGCTCGGTCGCGACGCGCATCGCGCGTTCGCTGGCGCGCTCCCACTTGAGGATGTCCTCGAGCGCATCGACCATCGAGGTCACGACGCTTCCCTTGGGAGTGGAGGCGGTGGTGCTCGCCGCGTCGCCTTGCTCGGCGGCAAGCGCTGGCTGACGCTCACCGCGCGTGGCGCGTGCGGTGCGCGTGGTCCCGCTCGCACGATCGCTCGTGCGTCCCGCGGCACGCGCCTGGCTGGTTTCCTGCTTCGTAGGGCTTCTCATGGACCGTCGCATCCTTCCACTGTGCCGTCGAACCGCTCTCAGAGCCTAGAATTAAGCGAAGAAGGTGCCAGGTGTATTTGGCGCCCGATCGCGTTTCCGCTCGTGCTCAGAGAAAATAGTCCGGAAACAACTCCGACTCGTTGATTCCAGGTGTCATCGAATAAGGCGAGAGGTCGGTCACGCCGCTCTCTCGCAAGATCTCGTCGTCGATGCAGAAGTGGCCCGTGAAATCCGAGCTCTTCCGCGTAAAGATGGCGTACGCAGCGTCCGCCATGATGTCGGGCTTTCGGCTCCCCCGTACGGTCGCGTCCCCGCCGAGCAAATTCTGCACGGCTGCGGTCGCGATGACGGTCCGCGGCCAGAGCGCGTTGACCGCGATCTTCTGATCCTTGAGCTCCTCGGCCATGCCGAGCACGCACATGCTCATGCCGAACTTTGCCATCGTGTAGGCGACGTGCGGGGCGAACCACCGCGCCTCCATGTTCAGGGGCGGCGAGATGTTCAGGATGTGCGGATTGGCGGCCTTCGCGAGATGCGGAATGCACGCCTGCGAGCACGCGAAGGTGCCGCGCGTGTTGATCCCGTGCATCAGGTCGAAGCGCTTCAGCGGCGTGTCGACGGTGCCGCTCAGGCTGATGGCGCTGGCGTTGTTCACGAGGATGTCGATCCCGCCGAATGTCGCTACGGCCTGCTTCACGGCCTCCTGGATCTGCTCCTCGAACCGGACGTCCACGATGCACGCGAGGGCCTTGCCGCCGGCGGCCTCGATCTCTTCCTTCGCCGAGTAGATCGTGCCCGGCAGCTTGGGGTGCGGCTCGGCGGTCTTCGCCGCGATCACCACGTTCGCGCCGTCACGCGCGGCGCGGAGGGCGATGGCCTTGCCGATGCCGCGGCTGGCACCGGTGATGAAGAGCGTCTTGTTTTGGAGAGGGAGTGCCATCGGGTCTGGAGGGTCTCGCAGTACGATTTGGTACCGTCGCGGTCAATGGGCCATTCGCTGCGAAGTCGCGATGAAACGTCGAATTTTCACGGATGGAACCGTTCTTGCGCCCGCACCCGACGACGCCCGTCCGATTAAGGGTCAATCGCAGGCCCAGGTGTCCGAAAGCGCGTGCGCGTCGCGATCTGGGTGCTAGCCCTGCCGGTTCGCTCGCGCCTTCGGTCGCAGTTTCGGGTGTAAGCTCGGAGCGCGGAGGGCGTTGGGGAACGGGATTGAGCGCACACGAATCGGACGCACGATTCGACCTACTTCATGGGCGTTCGGAGATCGTCTCGCCCGCCCGCCCGTCCGAGGACGCACCTCACGAAAGGAACCGTCGGATCATGAAGCGCGTCTTTCTCTTCTCGTCCCTGTTCGTCCTCGCGGCCGTGGCGAACGGATGCGTCACGCGCGAGCGCGTGATCGTCGTCAAGGAGCCCGCCGACAAGACTGGAGCCGCCGCGACCGACGGCACGAGCAACGGTGCGACCGGCCAGAAGCCGATCGCTGCCGACGACACCGGCATCGCGCAGAACGACGAGTCCGACTGGGGCATCAAGGACCCGAGCGACAGCCAGGAGTACGGGCGCGTGATCGCGAAGGTCGCGAACATGGTCTCCGACTCGGACCTCACGAGCCGCGTGCGCCGTCGCAACCTCTCGCTCGTCAACGTCACGTGGGAGGATACGGGGCGGGCGCAGGGCTCGGCCCTCGGCCCCAACATCTCCGATCTCACGCTCCAGGTCCGTCGTCGCGATCCCAGCGGACGCTTCGAGTCCTCGATCATGCCGGTCATCCGACCGCCGAACTTCACCGATCGCACGGGTGACGTGCCGTCGGATCGCTTCTTCGTCCGTATCGGCAACGAGCAGGGACAGAACCTCCGCAGCATCCCGCTCACCGACGTCCTCAAGAACCTGAAGGGCTTCGCGTCGAAGCCCGACTCGATCCTCGGCGACGGAAACGTCTTCGCCGCGCGCGACAC
>JAYTOQ010000814.1:0-1887 GCA_043747665.1 Polyangiaceae bacterium
TCGTGATCGCTCGCGAGCGCCATCACCGCCATGATCTCGCTGGCAGCGGTGATGTCGAAGCGCTCCTCGCGCGGCGTACCGCTGGCCTTGCCGCCGAGACCCACGATGGTCTTGCGGAGGAAGCGATCGTTCATGTCCATCGCGCGGCCCCAGGTGACCTGGCGCGGATCGATCTCGCCCTTTTCGGGGATGACGTCGCCGAAGTAAATTGAGTTGTCGACGAGCGCCGACAGCAGATTGTGCGCGGTGGTGATGGCGTGGATGTCGCCAGTGAAGTGCAGGTTGATGTCGTCGGCGGGCGTGAGCGAGGCCTTGCCGCCGCCGGTGCCGCCGCCCTTCACGCCGAAGACGGGCCCGAGCGACGGCTCGCGCAGCGCGAGGACCGCGTTCTTGCCGAGCCGGCGCAGTCCCATGGCGAGGCTGATCGACGTGGTGGTCTTGCCCTCGCCGGCCGGGGTGGGATTGATGGCGGTGACGAGGATGAGCCGCCCCTTGCCGGTCGCGCTCCGCTCGAGAAGCGCGAGATCGAGCTTGGCCTTGCCGCGGCCGTACGGCTCGTAGTCGTCGGCGCTGAGCCCAAGATCCTTGGCGACATCGGCGATGGGACGCGGTGCGAAGCTCATGACCACGCCACAAAACCCTTGCGGGAGCGGGTCGTCAAGGGACCTCGCAGCCTTCGTCGACGAAGCTATTTCTGCAAATTTGCCGGTCGGAAGCGCGGCCAGCAATGACTCGTCCCACCTGGCCGCTCGCCCGGTTCATGCGCGTGCTTTTCCTCGCGTTGGTCGTGCTCGGTTGCTTCGCTCACCCCGCTCGAGCAGCGGCCGACAAGGCCGCCAAGAGCGAGCGCGTCGTCATCCATTCCATCCGCGTGATCCGTCCGTCGGCAACGTGGTCTAGACGCGGTGGCTCCGGGTGCGCGTGCTCGTGCCCGCCGCGCGCGAAGTCACGCGCCGACGCGGAGCGCGATCTTCTCGGCCGCAAGTGCGCATGTGGCGCAAAGCTGACTGGGCCGTTCCCGGACTCGGCCTGGAGCACCATTGCGCTTGGCGAGAAGAGCGTCACGGTGGGCCGCGCCGAGTGCGGTTGCGGAGTGACCACGCGCCGCTACTTCGTCGTCGAGGGCGTTCCGCCCGGTCAGGTGTAGCGCTTCTCGAACAGCGCGCGCACCGCCGGCATGTCTCGCATCATCGCCAGCGAGTGGTCGGCGTGCCCGTGGGCGTAGCCGTTGCCGATCATCAGGTCGACGTCCTTGCCGACGCCCTCTGCGCCGAGCGCCGACTTCGTGAAGCTCGTCGACATTGCGAAGAAGTAGGTCACGCCGCGATCGCGCGTGACGAGGATCGCGCTCATCTCGGCATCGGTGACGTTGACGCACGAGAGCGCGAGGTCGACCTCACGCCCGCCGTTGGCGGCGAGCACCGCGGTCCGCGCAGCAACGGGATCGCGCGCATCGAGACAGAGCACCGCGTCGCAGAGACCGAGCGCTCGCAGATCGTCGGCGTACGGCGCGTGGCTTTCGATGCCGATCACGCGCGCCGTCGGCCCGCCGACCCGTCGTGCCTCCGCCGCGCAGAGGATCCCGCTCTTGCCGCCCGCCCCGAAGATGCACACGCTCGCGCCCGGCTTCACGAGCCGCGCGACCTGCGGAGCTGCGCCGGCGACATCGAGCACCGCGAGCGCGAGGCGCTCCGGCATGTCCTCGGGCATCCGGGCGTAGGCGCCGCTCGCGAAGAGGATCGCTTCGCCTTCGACGTCGAGCTGCGCGCTCGGCACGCGCACCGCGAGCACACGATCGACGCGGAGAGGCGTGAGCGACAACGAAACGAGGGTCGCGACACGATCGCCGGGACGAAGAACGGCGGCGTCGGGATGGTCCGGCGCGAC
>JAYTOQ010000815.1:0-4203 GCA_043747665.1 Polyangiaceae bacterium
CGCTTCAAGAATCCCACGGACAGCGTCCTCGAGAGCGGCCCGGTCACGGTCTTCGGCGACGGACGCTTTGTCGGCGAAGGTCTCGCGGATCCGATCCCGGCTCGTTCGGTGGCCTTCGTTCCGTTCGCCCTCGATCGACAGGTCGTGGTCGAGCGCAAGGACGCGGAGCGCGACGACATCGCGAAGATCATCACCGTGCAACGCGGCGTGTTCTCCACGCAGATCCAGCACACGAAGAAGGCGACGTTCACGCTCTTCAACCGGCTCCCCGAGCGGACGACCGTCTATCTCCGCCACACGGTGGCCGCGGGCTACAAGCTCACGAAGGCGCCCGTGAGCGGCACCGAAGCGCCGATCAAGGGCAGCGAGGCCGAGCACCTTGCCGGCGCGCACCTCTTCCGGATCGAGCTCCCGGCGAACGGCACGACCGACGTGATCGTTGAGGAGGCAACGCCGGTCTTCCGCTCGACGGACATCCGCACCACTGCCGGCCAGGACCTGGTCCGGGCGTACCTCTCGAGCAGCGTGGTCGAGGGGCCGCTCAAGGCGGAGATCGAGAAGCTCCTCAAGCTCAACGCGGACATGAGCAAGATCGAGCAGCAGATCGCGACGGCGCGCGAGCAGATGGGCGAATACCGCCAGCGCATGGAAGAGCTTCACGGGCAGCTCTTCACGCTGAAAGCGGTCAAGCAAGCAGGCCCGTTGATGGCGCACCTCGAGAAGAAGCTCCAGGAGGTGAGCGAGAAGCTCTCGAGGGCGACGGTCGACGTCGTCGGCCTCCAAGAGAAGCAGATGGTCGCGCGCATCCAGTTCCAGACGAGCGTCGGCGACCTGAGCCTCGAGCCGAAGGAAGACAAGGCGACCGCCGCCAAGTAATGTCGGAGGGTGCGGATTGCTTCGGTGAGCGTCGACCTCGACGAGATCCCCAACTACTTCGAGATCCACGGCCTCGGCCAGCCACACGGCCCCACGGCTTCGCTCGTCTACGACGTCGCGCTCGCGCGGCTCGAGGCGCTCGCCAGCGCTGGCGGTTTCCCGCTGACGCTCTTCACCATCGGCAGTGACGTCGCGCGCGCCGAGGCCGCTCGCGGGCTGCGCGATGCCGCCGGGCATGGTCACGAGATCGCCAACCACTCGCTCGACCATCGCTACGATCTCGTCCGCCTCGGTCGCGACGAGATCACACGGCAGGTCGAGCAAGGCGCACGTGTCATCGCCGAGGCGACCGGGCAGAAGCCGGTTGGGTTCCGTGCGCCTGGCTACACCATCAGCGACGAGGTCTTCGACGTGCTCGCCGAGCTCGGCGTGGCCTACGACTCTTCGGTCTTTCCGTGCCCGGCATACTTCGCAGCGAAGGCCGCCGCCATCGGCGCCATCGCGCTCCGCGGCCGGAAGAGCCGCTCGGTCGTCGACACGCCGAAGGTCCTGCTCGCGCCGACCCGTCCGTATCGCATCGGCAAGCCGTACTGGAGGCGTGGCGAAGGGCTCCTGGAGATTCCCGTGCAGGTTACACGCGGTCTTCGCTTGCCCTTCATCGGTACGTCGGTGACGCTCGCTGGTCCGTCACGCGCCCGCCTCCTCGCGAAGATGTGCGTGGGCGAGCCACTGGTTAACCTGGAGCTGCACGGCATCGACGTCCTCGACGCCGACGACGGCCTGGAGGCGCTGCGCCCGCATCAACCCGACGTCCGCGTCGGCCATCGCCGCAAGCTCGACGCGATCCTCTCTGCCGTCGAGACCCTCCGCGCGTCCGGCTACACCTTCGTCACGATGCACGAAGCCGCCGCCAACCTCTGAACGAGATTACTCGTCTTAGAGCGCGGTGCCCATGGGGGAGGCGGAGCGCCGCCCGCCGAGCGCGCCGCGCGCGAAGTCGCTCAGGATCGGCGCCATGTTCTCCGGGATGTTCGCGTCCCACTCGTCGGCGCTGATCGCGTCGGTCGGGCGAGCGTTCGCGTCGAGCTTGTAGAACCACGGCGCCGATTCGGTATCGACGCGCATCGCCTTCAGCTCGGTCTCGAACGTGTCAATGTCGACGCGCACCAGCGTGACGTTCGCGAGCGCGCGCTGCATTTTCGGATCGGGCAGCGCTGCCGCCACCTCGGCACACTCGCGGCTCGAGCGAACGTAGGTCTGAAGAATGACCGTGCGGCCCTTGCCGGTGGCGGTCTTCGCGACGTCGGAGAGCTGCGCCTTCAAGGCGCCGGTCGATTCGAGATCGACGACATCGAGCGAGCCATATGACCGTGTGCCGGCGGCAACGGGGACCCGCAGCGGCGACTCGGTGCGCGGCTCCGGTGCGTGCGAGGCCTCGAGCGCGCCGCCCAGCACCGCCACGAGGATCACCAGGCTGAGGCCGGTACCGAAGAGCCCCGCGACGATTCCGCCCGCGGCCATGCTGCGTCCGGTGAGCGCGCCCTGCGAGCGATCGATCTCCTTGCGAGACATCGCGCCGATGACGATGGCTGGAATGCCCGCGAACAGGCCCATGCACGTCATGCTCAGCAGCCCGAGCACGAGCGCGACGACGGCGCGGCTGTCATTCTTCGCGAGCGGCGAAGGCGGCGGCGAAGGCGGCGGCGATGGGTACGGCCGAGCCCCGTACTGCGGTCGAGGCCCGTACGGAGGAAACGGCGCCATCCCTCCACAGCATAACGCGCCTTCCGAGACACGCACGTCGCGGGCGCATGTCGCCGAAAAAAGCGTGGATCGGCCTGGTTCGAGGCCGATCCACGCGCAGCGCCCCGACGCGGATGCCGGCGGCTGCCGTCAGCTGCCGGCGGCTGCCGTCAGCGCGTCGGCGTCTTCTTGTCGTGATCGGTCACGCGGCTCAGGCCCTTGACGTCCACGCCGCTGTTACGGATGAACTCTCTCGCGATCTCGCTGTCGCCGTCGACGAGCGCATCTGGGGGACCTGCCGCTTCCACGCGTCCCTCGATGAGGAGGATCGCTTGGTGCGCGATGCGAAAGCAGCTCGCGATGTCGTGCGAGATCACGATGCTCGTCACGTTGAAGCGCTCGCGCATCTCCTCGATGAGATCGTCGACGAGGCGGCTCGTGAGCGGGTCGAGACCGCTCGTGGGCTCGTCGTAGACGAGAATGGGCGGCTCGAGCATCAGCGCGCGCGCGAGCCCGACGCGCTTCCGCATTCCACCCGAGAGCTCGGACGGGAACTTCGGCGCCACCACCTTCGGATCGAGGCCGAGGAGCTGGAGCTTCTCGAGCACGCGCTCGTTGATCTCCTTCTTCGAGAGCTTCGTGTGTTCGACGAGCGGGAACGCGACGTTGTCGAGCACACTGATCGAGTCGAGGAGCGCGGCGTACTGGTACACCATGCCGAACTTCATCCGTACGCGGTTGAGCTCGCGATCGGAGAGGGTCGTCATGTCCTCGCCCTCGACCAGGATCTGGCCGCTCGTGGGGCGATCGAGGGCCACGATGAGCCGGAGCAGCGTGGTCTTGCCGGCGCCGGAGCCGCCGATGATGACCACCGTCTCCTTGCGCTTCGCGATGAGGTCGATGCCTTTCAGCACCTGCTGTTCGTTGAAGGTCTTCTTCACGTCACGCAGCACGACGACGTCGTCGGGGCCGACCGCGGGGCTCGGTGCGCCTCTCGCCTTTACCGCGGGCGCCCGGGAGTCGGGCGGGGGAGGCTGGCGCGCGTCGCGCTGAGGCCCGCTGGCGGACGACGTCGGCGCGCTCATGGCCAGAACCCTAGCATCAGATGGCTCTTTCGCGCGGGGGCCACGCAAGCTAGACCTAACGCCCATGACCCGCGAGCAAATCGAAAGCATTCTCAAGAGCGCAGGGGCGAAGTCGGACAAGGAAGGCCACTCCTTCCCTGAGGGGTCGAACGTGACGTTCCACGTCGCGCACGGCGGCGCCAGCTTGTCGTTCCAGAAGATCGAGAACGTGCGCTTCGACGGCGACCTCGTCTACGCGAAGAGCTCGAAGCAGTCGCTCGCTCTCGCGATCACGGACGTCTTCGCGGTGGCCGTCGAGGGCGCCACGGGCCAGACGGCGCGCCGTCCGGCGGGCTTCCTCTGATTTGCGCGGGCCGGCTGAAGCTCGCCTCGGTGCCGTGAGCGTCCTCGTCCTCCTCCTCCTCGCTCGCGCCGTCGCACTGCTCACATGGAGCTCCCTCGGCCACGCCGGCGCGGTGCTCGGCTGGCTGGCCGGCTCGGTCTTGCGCATCCGGCGCGG
>JAYTOQ010000816.1:0-2310 GCA_043747665.1 Polyangiaceae bacterium
GCGCTCATCCACTGCGCCGCTCCCGCCGATGAAGAGGCGGACCTCTCGGAGGACCAGATCACCGGCGTCGGCAACGCGCTCGGCCTCGGTCTTCGCTACGAAGAGAAGAGTGGCAAGGTCCAGGCGACGCTGAGCGGCGGCCTCAAGGACGGCGAGAAGCTCTACATCCGCGTGCGCCGCGGGAAGATGACGCTCACGTCGCAGAAGGATCTCGATTGCAGCGCGCTCACGCAGGCGCGTCCCCTCGCCGGCTCCGGCGAGCGTGAGCTGACGGGCAAGATCGTCTACCAGGGTCCGAAGGTCGAAAAGTCGGTCTTCGAGCTCGCGAAGCTTTACGACGATCCGAACTGGGCGACCGGCAACGTCCCGCAATCGGTGAAGGACGACATCGCGAAGTACGGTCCCGACCCCATCGTCGAAGCCTGCGTTATGGCCGGCGGCAAGGTCCGCGCAAAGCTCGCGACCAACCTCGCCTACGCGTGGGATCAGGGCACCAAGGCGACGAACACGCTCGCCAAGCTCAGCGCGAACCTCCACTTCAACGGCGCCGATGCCGGCCTCGAAGGCGAAGGCGGCGCGGAGGCCGGCCCCGTGAACGGCAACGGCGCAGCCGGCGGCGGGCCGCTCGACGAGACCAACGTCACCAGCCAGATCGAGTACGGCCAGCTCTGCGTCCAGGAGCTCGGCGAGATTCCGTTCTTCAAGAAGCGCGGCGAAGGCAAGTACGACACGTTCGACTGCCGCGACCTCGTCGGCAAGGACGGCGACGCCTCGACCGGCCCCATCGCCGGCGTCGAGGGCGCGATGATCCCCGTCACCGTCGACGGTGTCGCGCAGGACAGGTGCAGCCCGGGCCAGGAGCTTGGCCCCGACTCGTCGGACTACGGCTGCATGGCCAAGGCCGACCACGGAATGTTCCTCGCGACCGGTCGCGTGCAGCCCGGCCCGATGGTGGTGACGGCGAAGAACGACAAGGGCTCGCACTGGCTGCTCCTCTGCCGCAAGGTGGCGGACGACGGCAAGGGCATGACCAAGACGAAGACCTTCACGGACATGGCCATGATCGGCCACAACCCGAAGACCGGCCGCACGTGCTTCTTCCAGAACTCGATCGGCTCCGGCAAGGACGGCTCGAAGGTCCCGCACCCCGGCGACGTCGAGAAGTCGACCGCGGTCTGGTCCACCAACGTGCAGAACTACTGCTCCGGCACCTGCCACGGCGAGAGCGCGTTCACGCACTCGCCCTGGATCGACGGCGCCAAGCGCTCGAACGGCAAGACCATCGTTCCGAAGGTCGGCGAGCACCCCGACTTCCTGATCAGCGACCTCGCTGCTCCCTACAACATCGTCGCCGCCGACAAGCTCGGCTTCTCGCTCCCGAAGCAGCTCGTCTCCGACGAGGTCGGCGCCTGCAACAATTGCCACCGCCTCGCGGGCGGCACGCTCAACAACTTCGCCAAGTGGGCGACCGGAACGGGCGAGGACTACTACTCGAACATCACCGACACCGGGAAGAAGTTCGAAAATTCACACTGGATGGCGCCCCGCCTCGACGGCCTCAACGCGAGCAACTGGGACACCAGCAAGTACGGCGACGCGCTCAAGTTCATGGACAAGTGCAACTCGAACCCCGCCGACCCGTCGTGCATCTGGGCCGACGTCCCGCGCGGCAACTTCAACAACCCGAAGGTCAGCGAGTGACGGTCTGACCGACCCGGACGTGCACGTGCCTCACGCGTAGATTCAACCGAACGAGCAACGTTCTCAGAGGAGGCGCTTCGCCAGCAGGACGAGCGTCCGAGGGTCTCGGACTCGGCGGCGGAATGCGGCGATGGTCCCGTGGAGGTCGGCGTCTCCGATGCGTCGAGCGTGGCCGCGGTCGACGTCGCGGACGTTCTCGAGCACCCATCGCGCGAGGCCCTCATCGTCGACGAGCACAACCAGCTCGAAGTCCTTGTCGTCCTCGAGGCTGCGGCAGTTGAGGTTCGTCGAGCCGTGGATCGAGAAACGCTCGTCGAAGACCGCGGTCTTCAGGTGGTTGAAGTGATTCGTGTACTCGTAGACCTCGATCCCGCTTTCCAGGTAGCGCACGTACTCGTGCTCCTGCGCGTCCTGGCCGAATGCGTTGTCGTTGTGAATCCCCGAAGGAACGACGAGCACGACCTCGAGATCCGGCGTCGCCTTCTTCGCCGCGCAGAGCGCGTCGGAGATCGACGGGTGATAGAGGTACGGGTTCTCGATGAAGATCGAGCGTCGCGCGTCGCGGATGAGACGCAAGTACAGCTCGCGAACGCCGTTGGGCTCCTCGCT
>JAYTOQ010000817.1:0-11195 GCA_043747665.1 Polyangiaceae bacterium
AATCTCGCGACCACGCTGGCGGGTCTTCCCATGACGGCGCACACAGCGCGTCGTTCGAGCGAGCGCTCATGCGCGCGCTGTACCATCCACGAAGGCCTCCGCCAGGAGGCGGGACCGCCCCACGGCGCAGGGCTGAGGCGAGAGCTGCCAGGACGCCGCAGTCTCGCCGCGCCAGCGCGCACGTCGATTGCATAGGTCGCAGGGAGAGGTGAATGCATGAAGATCGCGTGCGTGCTCAGCAGTGGTTACGAAGACTCGGAATTTCGCGTCCCTTACGACAAGCTGAAGGCTGCCGGACACGCCGTCACCGTCATCGGCGCGAAGAAGGGAGAGGCGCTCGAGGGCAAGAGTGGGAAGGACAAAGTCGACACGGATGCGGCCATCGGTGACGTGCGCCCCGACTCTTTCGACGCGCTGCTCATCCCGGGCGGCCACTCACCGGATCAGCTGCGGGCCGACGATCGCTTCGTGGCGTTCACGAAGGCATTCGCGAACAAGCCCATCTTCGCGGTGTGTCACGGCCCGCAGCTGCTCATCACAGCCGAGATGGTCCAAGGCCGCACGATGACCGCGTGGAAGACCATCCAGGTGGACCTGCGGTACGCGGGCGCGAAGGTGGAGGACAAGGAGGTCGTGGTCGACCGCAACCTCGTCACGAGCCGCAAGCCGGAGGACCTCGATGCGTTCGTGCGCGAATCGCTGAAGCTCCTCTCGAACGGCCAGAGCGCGGTCGCGCACTGACCCGGCTCACTCCTCGGTGACGTCGGTGCCGTGCGGGTCGAATGCCGCCGCCACGACGTCGCCGGGGCGCGACGGCGACGCTCGGCGCGCAAAGTTCGGGCACTCCGATGGCGGAGCCCGCCGAACTTCCGCCGACCCGAGACCGCCCGACCCCTCGATCCCCGCTGCGACCGTTCGCCTTGCGCGATCAAACCCGCCAAGAATCGCTAGCCCCCTCTCTTGCAGCGAGAGTGGCGTGGAGCTCGACATGAGGCTGACTCCTAGCGCACTTGCCGGCCCGAAGCCCCGGACATGGTCCCTACACAACATGACGCTCCACATCGCGGGGTGTTACGATCAACGGGTGTGGCGCTCAGGGCGGCAGGTCGCGCGGCTTTCACTCGGGCTGGGCGTCGCCGGCGCGCTGACGTGCTGCTCGCTCGTCGTCGATACCTCCGGTCTAGCAGGGCAGATCGGCGTCGATGCCGCCCTGCTCCCTACCGATGCTCTGCCGCCGCCGGCCGACGACTCGGCGATGCTCGACGCGGCGCCCGACAACGCGGACGGCCCGCTCTCACCCGCCGACGCCTACGCTCTCGCGGTGCTCGCCGACCGTCCCTCCATGTACCTCCGTTTCGACGAGCCGAGCGGCACGCGCGCCGCCGACGTCACTGGCGCTCATGACGGGACGTGCGTCGGCCCTGTCGCGCGCGGCGTGGACGGCGCCTTCGCCGGCAGCAAGGCGGTGCGTTTCTCGGGGGCGCAGGCGGGCGTGGACGTCGGGTCCATCTTCGCGTTCGAGGGCCGGAAGCCCTTCACGCTCGAGGCGTGGGCAAAACCGAGCGCGAATGACAAGAACTTTCGGTATGTTCTCGGGCACGAAAGCGCGGGTGTCGGGGGACGCGAGAACTACGCGATCTACGTTTACGACGGCGTCATTCACTTCGAACGCTACGTCGCGGGCGTTGGCGCCGGGCCGAGCGCACCCGTTCCGAGCCCGATGTCGGCCTATCATCATCTCGTCGTCACCTACGACGGCGACTTCTCTCAGCTGTACGTCGACGGCGTCGCGGCGGGCGCCTTCGCAGACGCAAAAAGCGCAGCGCTGAAGCCGACGTCGTTCTTCATAGGATGCGGGTCGCAGATCGACACGTTCGACTTTGCGGGTGACATCGACGACGTCGCCGTCTACGAAACAGCGCTACCGGCGAGCCGCATCGCGGCGCATTATCAGGTCGCCCACGCGCCCTGACCGGACGGACGAGGCGTGCGCGGCGGCGAAATCTGCTCTGGGCTGCTGCGACGCCCACGTGGCCTGATCGAAGAGCGGCCGGAGGCGGTAGGCCTTCGTGACGGCGTGGGCTGCGCGGAGAAAGTGTGGCTCTGGGACGCGTAGCCGTTCTGCCAGAAATACCGATGAGTCGGCGAGGGATCCGTCCGGATCTCGCCGTCGGCGCCTTCGACACCGGACCACGCCATGGCCTCGCCTTCGTAGCTCGTATCGCTGCACGTGACCCCTGACGGCGGGGGCTCCTGGACTTCGATCCAGTCGAGGAGAAGGTTGCGGTCCTCCGTGCTGCTCGCGTCGTCGTTGTCGAACGTGACGCGGACCTGCTGGACGCCGGCAGCGGCGTCGAACGTGAAGGTATTGCTCGCGTACGCGGTCTCGTTCACGAACGCCGCGCCCACCTGCGTGCCGCCGACGCTCACGACGATGTGCGGTCCGACCCCGCCGAGAAGATCGCCCATGGCCCTAATCACGAGCGTGGTCGAGCCGCCGACGAAATTGTGATTCTGCGCGACGTAGCCGTTGGTCCGGAAATGGCGATGCGTCGGTGCCGGCGCCGTCCTGATCTGCCCGTCCGCGCCTTCGACGCCCGACCAGGACATCGCCTCGCCTTCGTATCTCGCGATCGTGAGCGCGCTCGACATCTTGCCGAGGCGCGGTTCGGGAGCGTCGTGCTTCTCCTGCTTCTCGACGCTGGAGCAAGCCGCGGCGACGACCAAGATGACGGTGAGAGCTCGACTCCCGTAACGGCCGAATGCGCTCGCAGACGCGACGGCGCGCCGCGCGCGCGAATCGCACGTTCGTACGCGGCGGCATCGGCACGCGCATCCGAAGTCGCTTCTCACGTTTCGACCACGAACGTTTTCGTGAGCGAGTGTGGGGCCGCGCGCTGCCCGTTCGCGTTGGGCACTCGATGCGCATGCCCGGTAAGAACGCGCGTTCACAGCCTTGGTCCGCGCAAGAGCTGCGCGCGCGGGATGTCCATTCGCGTGGACGTTCGATCGGCATGCGTGGGTCGTGATCTTGGAGCCCCTGCGGTCCTCGCTCTATCTTGCGTTCATGGCGAAGCTGGAGACGAAGAAGAGCGCACGCGCGAGCAGCAACGCGAGCAGCAAGAAGAAGCAAACCCTCCCCGCTGCGCTCGCCAAGCGGGCCGGCGCTCTCTCGCGGCAGAAGACCGCGCGCATCGTCACCGCCGCGCGCGGCGACATCGCGCTTCTCCGACGCAGACGTGGGGACATCGCCGCCGCCTTCTACGACATGGGCGAGGCGCTCTTGCGTCTCAAGGATCCCGACGTCTATCGCGCATTCAAGCAGCCTTCATGGGAGGCGTTCTGTCGGGCGGAGCTCTCGATTTCGGAGAGCCAGGCTGAACGCTTGATCGAGGTCGTTCGTCACATGACCCGCGAGGACGCCATCAAGCTCGGCACCTTCTCGAAGGCATCGAGCGTCGCGCGCCTCGTGCAGGCCACCGCGGCCGACGAGACGGTCGCCCACGCCATCCGCGAAGGGGTCGTCGTCGGCAAGAGGCGCATCGACGTGAAGCGCGAGAGCGCGCGCGGCATCGCCGAGGCCACCCGCGAGGTCCCGCGCCCTCGTGGCACACGCGGACGCCGGCTCTCGGACGGTGATGCCGCACTCGCGAAGAAGCTCGCGCGGGCGATCGGCCGACTCGACCTCGACGCGAGGCTCACCGCGAAGGCCGGCCTCGCCGGCAAAGGCGGGCGCCTCGTCATCGACGTCGCGCTTGCCGACGTCGCCGCGCTCGGCCGTGCGCTCAACGCGCAGGTCTGATTTTCCGACGTGATGTTCTTCAGCGCTGAAGAACGCGTTCTTCAGCGTTGAAGAACCACCGCCGCTTTCGCACGCTCTTACAGGTCCGGCACGCCGTCGCGGGGAGCGCCCCATACCGCGGAATCATGATCACGTCCGCCTCGAGGTCGGCCGCGTAGTAGACGTGATGGTGCGTCTTTGGCATCAGCACCTTCCGAACGGGCTGCCCGTCGAGAACGGTGTAGACGGTGCCAAGCTTCGGGTTCGACAGCAGCACCTCCTTGATCCCCGCGAGCTCGCGGGCAAAGAGCTCACAAGCAGTGGGGTTCTGCCGCCGCCACCTGTCGCATTCGTCGGCTTGCGCTTGGGCTTCCGGCGTGAAGCGGACGTTCATTCACGAGCCACGAGCTTGTCGATCACTTCGTCCGCGTCGACGGACTGACCGGCCTTCGCCTGCGCCATGCTGCGCTCCAACGCACGATGGAGCCGAGCCCGTTCGGCGTCGTCCATCTCGTCCGCGTCACTGACGATCAGCATGACCTCGGCGCCCTCGGGAGATTCGTGGTCTCGTCCAGAACGAGACGACCGTTCTTCACGTGGGCCTCGAGCGGCTGCGCCGTGGGCAAATCGTACTCCGCGGTGGCGCGGCCGTCGAACGCCGGTCCGCGTCGCGCCCGGCGGCGTCAGCGACCGTCCCTAGCCGCCGCCGACGAAGTGCACGATCTCGATGGTGTCGCCCGTCGCCACCGCGCGCGAGGCATGCTCCGCGCGCGGGACGATCTCGCGGTTGATCTCCACCGCGACCGGTCCCTCGCTCAGGCCCAGGTGCGCGACGAGCCCCTTCACGGTCAAGCCGTCGGGGACCTCGCGCGAGCTGCCGTTGACGATCACGTCCATCGGTCGCCTTCGCCTGCTACGACTTGCCTTCGCGCACCAGGCCCGCGAGCAGCTTCGTGAACACGCTCGCGCGCGCGTTGTCGCCCTTGTCGAGATAGCGCTTCTCGAGCGCCTTGAAGAGCGGGCGGACCTCTTCCTGCTTCACGCCGTTGGCGCCGAGAGACGCCCAGTAGAAGCGCTCCGCGACGGCGTCGACGAGGACCTGCGCGTCGTCCTTGTCGGAGACGTACTTGATCAGTGCGAGGTAGTGATCGCGCGTGAGGCCGGCATAGCGAACGGCCGCGGTCTGGAGATCCTCACCGCGCGGGCTCTTCGGGAGCTTGATGAGCGGGAACACCACCGGCGCGAGATCGTCGACGTCGGCCTTGTGGGCCTCCATCTGCTCGAACGCAATCTTCGCGAGCCAGACCGAGCGCGGATTCGCGACGTCGGGCGCCGTGAGCACCTTCCGCCAGCGCGTGTGCGCCTTCCTCTGGTCCAGCGTGTAGAGCGATCGGAAGCCTGCGCGCAGCAGCGCGAGGTCGGTGCAGGCCGGGTCGTCGATGAACGCGACCAGCGCCTCGAGCGCGCCCGGCTTCGTGCCGAGAGCCGCGTCGCCGAGGAGCGCCTTCGCGATCTCCTCGCGGACCATCTCGCTCGACGAGCTGGCGAGGAGCGCGGCGAGCGCGGCGTCCGCCTCGTCCGACTGCGCGAGACGAAGCGCATGGGCGACGATGCCGACACCGGCGAGGCGCGACTGCCACGGCTTTCGTTGCTCGCGCTCCTTGGGGGTCTTCGAGTCGCGCGTCATCACCGCGTCGACCTCGCCCAGCTGCGGGACGTAGGCGACGAGCGCGTCGAGCACGGCCCGCATGCCCTCGGGCGCGAGCTTCAGGGCGGCGCCGATGGCCTGGGCGCGCCGCGGCGTCGTATCGGGCGAGGAGCGCGTGAGGTCGACCGTCCAGGCGTTCGAGAACGCACGGGCGAGGTCGACCGGCGCCGCCGCGTCGAGCGCCGGCGGCTCGGGGGCTTCGCCCTTTCCGCCCTTCTTCGACCCTTTGCTGCTCGTCGCCGGCTTCGCGTTCGACATGCGCGGCACGCTAGTCCAAGCCTGGTTCGGCGTCTCGCGGAACGACAGCGCCCGCGCTAGGATTCGCGCTCCCGGGGCTCTTCCCTCATGAACTCCACCGAAAAGCTGTACTGGTCCGATGCCCACGCCACCGCGTTCGAGACGCGTGGGGCCTCGCTGGGCACCCACGGCGGCACGCCTTCCCTGGTCCTCTGCGAGACGCTCTTCTACCCCGAAGGCGGCGGTCAGCTCGGCGATCTCGGGACGCTGACGCTGGGGACGCACGCCGTTCGCATCCGCGACACGCAGGTCGAGGACGGGGTCATTCATCACGTCATCGACGGCGTCCTCGAGCCGGCGCTCGCCGAGCTCCTCGGGCGCGGCGACCAGGCCACCGACCTGCCCGTGCGCGGCGCCGTCGACGAGGCACGACGTCGCGACAACATGGTGCAGCACACCGCGCAGCACGCGCTCTCTCGCGCGCTCGCCAATGCGGCGCGCGCCGACACCGTCTCGGCGCGCCTCGGCGCGGCCTCGTGCACGATCGACGTTGGAAAACCCGGGCTCTCCGATGCCGATCTCCATCGCGCGGAGGACCTCGTCAACGCGGTGGTGATGAGCGACGTCGCCGTGGTCACCTCGTTTCCGTCCGCCGAGGAGCTCGCGAAGCTCGATCTCCGCAAGCAGCCCAACGCCGAGAAATCCGCGGCAGGCGTGCGCATCGTCTCGATCGAGGGCTTCGATCTCACGCCGTGCGGCGGCACCCACTGCACGCGCACCGGGCAAATCGGACAGGTCCGCATCGTCGCCACCGAGAAGTACAAGGGCATGCTGCGCATCACGTTCCACGCCGGCGCGCGCGCGCTCGCCGACGCGCGCTCCCGTCACGGCGTCCTCGCCGCCCTCGCGGCCGATCTCACCTGCGGCGCGGCCGACATTCCGACCGCCGTTGCGAAGCTGCGCACCGAGGCCAAGGGCCTGCGCGACAAGCTCGACGCCGCGCGCACCGAGCTCGCCGAGCTGGTCGCGCGCGGCCTTCGCGACGCGCTGCCGGCCTCCGCCGGACCTCATGTCGTGCCGATCGCGCGCCCGCTCGACGATCTCGCGGCCCTCCGCACGCTCGCCGCGGAGCTGACGCGGGACCCGCGCGTCGTCGCGCTCGTCACGGGCGGCACGGGCGGCACGGGCGGCACGGGCGGCGCAGGCGGCGCGGGCGGCGCGGGCGGCGCGTCGACCGACGAGAGCAGCGGCGAGGTGGTGCTCGTCATCCAGCGTGGCGCCGAGGCGAAGCTCGATTGCGGCGCATTCGTGCAGGCGCAGGCGAAGGTGCGTAGCGGCCGCGGCGGCGGACGCCCCGAGCGTGCCGAGGGCCGCTTTCCGCGCGGCACCTCGCTCGAGGCGCTCGCCGAGGCCGCCGCCGAGGCTCTCCGCGGCTGACGCGCCCAAATCAAGGCGCCGGCGAAGCGAAGACTTGCCATCCAGGCTGGGTTCACCGACGATCCTCGCGTCCCATGGCCGCCGAAGACGAGCTCGCCCTCCCCACGGTCCCCGAGGCGAGACCGGACGATCCGGAGGATGTCTCCTGGGCGCTCTCCACCGCCGAGGCGATGTGGGCGCGCGGTGACAATCTCGAAGGCATCAAGTGGGTGCGCAAGGCCGCCGAGGCCGCCGCTGACGCCGAGCAAGACGAGCGCTACCTCGAGCTCGTGAAGGCTGCGTCCGAGCTCGCGTCGCTCATCGCGCGTCGCTCGCAGGCCTCGATCGCCGAGGGCCCCGGCTACGCGGGTGGCGCGCCGCCGGAAGCTCCGTTCGCACCGTTCGCGTCCGCGGCACCGATGGCACACGCGGCGTCCGCGCCGCCGATGAACGCGCCGACCAGCTCGCAACCCATCAGCGCGCCGCCGCTCACCGCGCGATCGGGAACGCCGTCGATGCCCGCTCCAAGCCGGCCGCCGCCGCCGGTCCCGCCGAAGTCCGCGCCACCGCCCGTGGGACGCTCGGGTGCGCCGGGGCCGATCCCGCTTCCGTCACGCGCGTCGCAGGCACCGAAGGCACCGCCAGCGCCGGCACGTGCTGCGCCGCGACCGCTCGCGACGAGCGATGCACGCCAGGGCCCGCAAGCAGGCCGGGGCATTCTCTCGAACCGCACCGCCCCGGAGTCCTGGTCCGGCAAGGCACCGAAGGCCCGGCGCCGCTCGCGGGAGAACCTCGAAGGCGAAGCGCGCGCCGCAGGCGTGCTCGACACGGCACAGCATGCCGCCGTCGGCAACGACGCCGCCGCGCGGGCGCTGCGCAACGACATCGGCGAGGTCACGGCCGTCGGCTTCGATCCGCGCACGCTCAGCGGCGGCGGCAACGCCGCGGGCGCGCCCGTCGCCGAGCGGAGCGCAGGCGCGAACGCCACGACGAAGATGCGACGTCGCAGCCGCCCCGAGCCCGACCCGACCGTGGTGGGCAGCATCGACGACCTCGTCGCCGCCGAGCGCGGCGAACGCGAGCGATCGGCCGCCGAGTGGGACGCGTCGCCGACGCAGAACCTCACCGGCGACGAGCTCGCCGAGCGCATGAACGACGGCGATCGCGTGAGCGATGGTGATCGCCAGACGG
Source organism: Polyangiaceae bacterium (assembly GCA_043747665.1). Classification (GTDB taxonomy): domain Bacteria; phylum Myxococcota_A; class Polyangia; order Polyangiales; family Polyangiaceae; genus Labilithrix. The sequence continues at coordinate 8,334 of JAYTOQ010000817.1, forward strand.
CGTTCCAGATGCAAGCGGTCATCCCGGCCGCGACGTCCTCGGTCGCTCCGCCCCCGACGCGCGCGCCGCAGAGCACCGTTCACGATCCCGAGATCCAGACCTCGCAAGCGGTGCGCGTGGTGGTGTGGCGCGACGGCAACGGCGTGCATATCGCGCCGGCGGGCACGGTCGTTTCGTCGATCACCATCGACGCGGTGCTCGTCGTGCTGGAGCCGACAGCGGACCTGACCGCCTGGCTCTCGCAGCGCGAGCGATAGACGCAGCCCAGCCGTCGAGCGGCTCCGAGAGGCTCGACCCGAGCGGCTCCTGCCCCTATAAGGATGGGATCCGCAATGTTCGACGAGTTCGGGATCAACGCTGGTTTTGTCGAGGATCTCCACGCGCAGTACCGTCAGGCACCGCATTCGGTCGACGACGAGTGGCGTACGTTCTTCGACGCGTTCGAGCGCGGCGAGCGCGTTTCCGCTCCGGGTAGCAGCGCCAACGGAACCTCTGCGACCAACGGCAACGGCTACGCAAACGGCAACGGCAACGGCAACGGCAACGGCAACGGCGCGCGGGCGCTTTCACCGTTCGCGGCTCCGCAGCTCCCGAACATCGACGGCGTCACCGGTCAGCGCAACGGCTCGTCCTTCGGCGTGGTGCCGACCGCCGCCGACAGCCAGGCCGCCGGCCAGCTCGGCGCCTCGCGTGACGAGCACCTCCTTGCCGCCGCCGCGCTCCAGGGTCGCGTCTACCAGCTCGTCAACGCGTACCGCGTGCGCGGGCACCTCTTCGCGAAGATCGATCCGCTCGGCACGCCGCCCGATTCACGTGCGCCCGCGCCCGAGCTCGAGCTCTCGAACTTCGGCCTGACCGAGGCCGACTACGATGTCCCCTTCCCCACCGTCGGCGTCGCCGGCATCCCGGAGCGCGCGACGCTCCGTGAGATCATCGCGCACCTCGCAGAGACGTACTGCGGATCGATCGGTGTAGAGTTCACGCACATCGAGGAGCCCGAGGCTCGCGACTGGCTCCAGAACGCCATGGAGTCGACGAAGAACCGCGCTTCGCTCGACCGCGAGGAGACCATCCGCGTCCTCACGCGCCTCACGGACGCCGAGATCTTCGAGCAGTTCGTGCACACCAACTTCGTCAATGCGAAGCGGTTCTCGGCCGAAGGCGCCGAGAGCATGATCGCCACGCTCGACCTCCTGATCGACTACGCGGCCGGCCACGGCATCGAGGAGATCGTCATGGGCATGGCCCATCGCGGCCGCCTCAACGTCCTCGCCAACATCATGGGCAAGAACGTGCGCGAGATCTTCGCGGCGTTCCGCGACTCGAACCCCGAGCGCAACCTGGGGCGCGGCGACGTGAAGTACCACCTCGGCGCCTCTGCCGATCGCATCACGTCGACCGGCCGCAAGGTCCACCTCTCGCTCGCGTTCAACCCGAGCCACCTCGAGTTCGTGAACCCCGTTGTCGAGGGCCGCGTGCGCGCCAAGCAGGATCGCCAGAAGCGCCTCGGCGTCATGCCGCTCCTCATCCACGGCGACGCGGCGTTCATGGGTCAGGGCGTCATTCCCGAGACCCTGAACATGGCCGGCCTCGAGGGCTACTCGACGGGCGGCACCATCCACCTCGTCGTGAACAACCAGATCGGCTTCACGACGCTCCCGCAGGACTCACGCTCGACGCGCTACTGCACCGACATCACGCGGATGATGAAGGTGCCTGTTTTTCACGTCAACGGTGAGGATCCCGAGGCGGTCATCCAGGTCACGCGCCTCGCCATCGAGTTCCGCCAGCGGTTCGGCAAGGACGTCGTCATCGACATGCTCTGCTACCGCCGCTACGGCCACAACGAGGGCGACGAGCCGCGCTTCACGCAGCCGGTGATGTACCAGCTCATCGATCACAAGCCGACGGTGCGCGAGGTCTACGTCAACAAGCTCGCGCGCTCCGGTCAGATCACGACCGAGGTCGGCGACAAGCTCAAGGCCGACCGCAAGGCTGCGCTCGAGCAGGCACTCGAGGAGGAGAAGAAGGGCGACTGGCTCCGTGCCCCCTCCGCGATGGAGGGCATCTGGACGTCGTACTTCGGCGGCCCCGATGCGCGCGTCGAGGAGGTCGAGACGCGCGTAGGCGAGGCAAAGCTCAACGACCTCGCCACCAAGCTCGCCGAGCTGCCGGAAGGCTTCCACGTCAACCCGAAGATCAAGGCGCTCCTCGATCTACGCCGCGACCGCGTCGCGTCCAACACGCCGTTCGACTGGGGCACCGCCGAGCATCTCGCGTTCGCGTCGCTCGTGGCCGAGGGCCGCCGCATCCGCCTCTCCGGGCAGGACTCGCGCCGCGGGACGTTCTCGCATCGCCACGCGACCGTCTACGACACGCAGAACGGCCAGCGCTACACGCCGCTCGCGAAGCTGGGCGAGCAAGCGGGCCGTGGCGGAAAATTCGACGTCTACGACTCGCCGCTCTCCGAGCAGGGCGTCCTCGCCTTCGACTACGGCTACAGCCTCGATTGTCCCGAAGGCCTCGTCATCTGGGAGGCGCAGTTCGGCGACTTCGTGAACGGCGCGCAGGTCATCATCGACCAGTTCATTGTCTCGGCCGAGGACAAGTGGCTCCGCCTCTCGGGCCTCGTGATGCTGCTGCCGCACGGCTACGAGGGTCAGGGACCCGAGCACTCCAGCGCGCGCATCGAACGCTTCTTGCAGCTCTCCGCGTCAGACAACATCCAGGTCTGCAACCTCACCACGCCCGCGCAGCTGTTCCACGTGCTGCGCCGTCAGGTGCTGCGTCCGTGGCGGAAGCCGCTCGTCATCTTCACGCCGAAGAGCCTGCTCCGTCACAAGGAGGCGGTGTCGACCACCG
>JAYTOQ010000818.1:0-4383 GCA_043747665.1 Polyangiaceae bacterium
CTGTGGCAGTGCAAGCCGATCCTCGCCGCGGTCGAGGTCGACAAGACGCTCCCCAAGCCGAAGGTCAGCATCATCGGCGAGTTCTGGGCCATGACCACCGAGGGCGATGGCAACTACCAGCTCCAGTCGTTCCTCGAGGGCGAAGGCGCCGAGTGCGACATCCAGCTGGTGTCGGCGTGGATCCTCTACACGCTCTGGGAGGTGTCGAACGACACCAAGCAGCGCGCCGATCTCCGCGAGATGGACACTGCCAAGTACGGCCTCGGTGGCGGCGGCCCCATGGCGGTCTTCCAGAAGCTCGCCATCGGCGTCGCCGGTGACTTCGGCGTCCGAGCGCTCTTCCAGACGTTCGCGCACGCGACCGGCCTCTACGGCTACAAGCTGCCGGACATGAAGGCGATCGCCGAGATCAGCCACGACTACTACAACAACGATCTCCGCGGCGGCGAAGGCCACATGGAGGTCGGCAAGCTGATCATGAACGTCCTCTACTCGAAGGCGCACATGACGCTGAGCGTGAAGCCCTTCGGCTGCATGCCGAGCGCGGGCGTCTCCGACGGCGTGCAGAGCGCGATCACCGAGAAGTTCCCGGGCACCATCTTCTGCCCGGTCGAGACGAGCGGCGACGGACGCGTGAACTTCTACTCGCGCGTGCAGATGTACCTCTTCAAGGCGAAACAGGCGGCGAGCGCCGAGTACGAGCGCGCGCTCACCGAGAACGGCGTCACCCGCGATCAGGTGAAGGCGTTCCTCGACTCGAGCCCGAAGTTCCGGAGCCCCTTCTACAAGGCGGCGCATGTGTACTGCGGAAACAACGCCGACCTCGTCGCTGCTGTCGCGCCGTACATCACGAAGACGCGCGGCGAGCGCTGGCGCGGTCGCATCGCGGCCTTCGCGAAGGGCAGCAAGGAGGCCGTCCAGAAGACGCCGCACGTCGCCGTCGAGCTGTTCCAGACCGCGGTCAAGGAAGCTCCCGTCGTCGTCTCGCGCGTCAAGGAGGACCTCACGATGTTCCGCGAGCTCCGCGCCGAGAAGAAGCGCGCGGGGACGGCGAAGTCGGTCGTGCAGACGATGGACGCAGCGGCCGAGGAGTAGCCTCCTCCGTGGTCGGAACGCGGGCGTTTCACCCGAAAGGGAGAGGCGCCCGCCGTTTTTTTGTGTGTGCGCATTTGAGATCCGCTGTCGCTAGACGGATACGGATAGTGCTTTGTCGCTCATTCGAGGGCGTAGGGCATTACGCGGAGTGTGGAGTGGTGACTAATTGCCCCTATGCGGCAATCATCGTGACAACTCACCACGTCTGACAAATCCGAATCGGCCCTAACGTCTCGCGACTCGCTTCGAACTCGAATGAGGGCTTACCGATGAAACGTCGATTGTTGATATCGCTCGCCGTGCTCGCTGGAGTCGGCATGACCACCCAGCATGCCGGCGCCCAAGAGGCCGGCTACGCCGCCAGTGTCTTCGAGCCGTCGGAGCGCGGCAGCGACTGGTTCACGAACGAGTCGAACGACTACCGCGGCAAGTTTCGGCTCGCGGTCGGCGCGGTCGGTGACTACAGCTACCGCGGCGTCATCGGCGCGCTCAACCCCGACGGCACGGTGCGCGCGTCGACGCTGCGCAACCAGATGCAGGTCCATACCGGCTTGAGCCTCGTGCTTGCCGACCGACTTCGCCTGGGTCTCAGCGTCCCCGTCCAGCTCTACGCCGACGGTCACCCCGCGACGGTCAACGGCACGACGTACGCGCCGCCCAAGTACGACCAGAGCGTCGGCGACTTCCGCACCTCCGTCGACCTGCGCGTCGCCGGCGAGTACGGCGATGCCATCACGCTCGCCATCGGCGCTTCGCTCTGGATCCCCGTGGGCCAGCGCGACCAGTTCAACGGTGACGACGTCGCGCGGTTCGCGCCGCACGTGAACATCGCCGGCGACTCCGGCATGTTCGCCTACGCCATCCGCGGCGGCTACGAGCTCCGCCCGCTGCGTGTGAATTACATCGACACGCGCACGGGCAGCACCATCACGTTCGGCGGCGGCGTCGGTCTGCGCTTCGCGGACAAGCACATCTTGGTCGGCCCCGAGGTCTACGGCCGTACCGGCGTCTCCAACGCCGACGGCCCCGCCGCGCACGACACACCCATCGAGATGCTGATGGGCGCGCACTTCAACGTGGCGAACGGCTTCCGGATCAACATGGGCGCAGGCACCTTCCTCGACCACGGCTTCGGCGCCGCCGTCGCGCGCGGCCTCTTCGGCCTCGAGTGGTACCCGGACGTGGAGAAGCCCGATCGCGACAAGGACGGCGTCTACGACGACGAGGACGCATGTCCCGACGTCGCGGGCGTTCGCACCAGCGACCCCAAGACGAACGGCTGCCCGCCGCCTCCTCCCGATCGCGACGGCGACGGCATCATCGACGGCGAGGACGCATGTCCCGACGTCCCGGGCCCGAGGACCAACGACCCGAAGACCAACGGCTGCCCGCCGCCGCCCGACCGCGACGGTGACGGCGTCCCCGACGTCGTCGACGCGTGTCCCGACGTCCCGGGCGTCAAGACCGACGACCCGAAGACCAACGGCTGCCCGCCCGACCGCGACGGCGACGGCGTCCTCGACAAGGACGACGCATGCCCCGACGTGCCCGGCATCAAGACCAACGACCCGAAGACGAACGGCTGCCCGGACACCGATCGTGACAAGGACTGCATCCTCAACGACGTCGATGCTTGCCCCGATCAGGCCGGCCCGAAGTCGGACGACCCGAAGACCACCGGCTGCCCGCGCGTCTTCATCAAGAACGGGCTCATCCAGATCCTGGAGCAGCCGAAGTTCGACTTCAACAAGGCGAACATCAAGCCGGAGAGTGACTCGCTCCTCACCGAGGTCGCCAAGGCGATGACCGATCACCCGGAGATCAAGCGGGTTCGCGTCGAAGGCCACACCGACAACGTCGGCAGCGCCGAGTACAACAAGAAGCTCTCGCAGCAGCGCGCCGAGGCAGTGATCAAGTGGCTGAGCAGCCACGGCATCGCCGCCGATCGTGTGACCGCGAAGGGCATGGGCAAGGAGACGCCGCTCGTGCCGAACGACACGGAGCTCAATCGCGCGCTCAACCGCCGCGTCGAGTTCCACATCGAGGACCAGGAGCAGACCGTCAAGGAGATGGTCAAGACCTCCGGCGGCGGCACCGTGGCCGCTCCGCCGAAGGATGCGGTCCAGCCGAAGAAGCCGGCGCCGAATCCGACACCGGCGCCGACGCCGGCACCGAAGCCCTGAGGGCGTGACGTAGACCGCGCGCAAGCGCAGCGAAGCAGGCGATCGACGATGTGTCGGTCGCCTGTTTTGCATTTTGTGACGTGCTAGCGTCCGGCGCATGCGTCGCTCCTTCGCGTTTCTTCTCGTCGCCGTCGGGCTCGTCGCCGTCGTCGTAGGGATCGCGTCCGGCTGCGGGACGCTGTTCTCCTACAACGGCAAGCACCCCATCGCGGTGCAGTCGTTCACGGCCGGCACCCCGCTGCGCCACACGTTCCCCGGCAGGGCGGGGCGTCGTTACAGCATCGCGGTGCACGTCGTCTTCGAGCGCGACGCCGTCCCGGAGTCGAACGGTCAGCTCCTCGTCGAGGCGCGGTTTCCCCTCGTTGCGTCGATCGAGGACGGTGCCGGTCTTCCCGCGGCGAAGGTCGTGGGATGGCTCGATCCGAGCGAGCCTCCAACCGTCCTCTACGGCCACGTCGCCACGGCGAGCCAGCGTCGGCCCATGGGGGCCGAGCCCGAGGAGCTCGTCGCCGAACGGCTGGTGGGCCCGTACATGCCGGCGCGGGATCGCGACGTCACGTACGTCGTCGAGCTCGGGGCGGACGTCATCGCCAAGGCGCCCGTGCGGGAGACGCGGGTGGTCGTTTACGACGACAAGCTTCCGACCTCCATCAGCGTCGCCTTCGCCGCGGCGGGGGCGGGGGCGCTGGCGCTGATCACCGGGACGATCCTCCTCTTTTTGGGGCTATTCACCGCACGTCGCGGTGGTACTCGGCGCCGCCAGATCGTATAACGCGCGACCATGTCCCTCCGCTCCTCGGCGCGTTTCGTCTCGTTCGCGGTCGCCTCAGCCATCGTCCCCACGGTAGTCGCGTTCGCGCCGGCTGCTGCCGCCCAGGCGACGGCCCCGGCGGATCCGGCCGCCCCGGCGACTCCGAAGAAGGAGGATCCCAAGCCCGCCGATACCGCGACGTCCCCGGCCGGCACCGCCGCACCGGCGACTGGCCCGACCTCGCCGATGCAGACGGATGCCGCGGTCGATACGAGCGCCATGAAGGCCCCCGCCGATCCGGCGGCGCCCGGAAACCACGTCGAGCAGCGCCGCGCGATCTACGTCTCGGTCGAC
>JAYTOQ010000819.1:0-3836 GCA_043747665.1 Polyangiaceae bacterium
GAGCAGATCTCCGACCTTCAGCAGCGCGCTCCCGCCTTCGGGCTCACGCGCTTTCGAGCGGTGGGATCGGGCGAGCGTGGCCGCCATACGCGTGGAAGCCTAGCGCCCTGTCACGGTCCGAACCAAGAACGAAACGGCGACAAGAACGCAGTAATCTCCACGGCTTACATGTGTACACGGTGTCGGCAGCAGGGGGCGCCGGCGGCGGCTAGGAAACGTCCACGTTTTCAACCTCCTCCGGCGATCCACCCGGCGTCGAGTCGAGAGGAGACGCTGGGGCACGGGAAGACGGCCGCGGGCAGCGCCACGGATGGGGTTGCGGTTCCCGTGGCCGTGCCCGTGGCCGTGATCCGTTGTCCGATCTCTTGCAGCGCTCCTGCTCGCCACCCAGCAACTGTCGGAATCGCTTACAGCGTCCGAACAGCCGCACTCGCGAAATCACGAAGGAACCGCGCAACGGATCGACGGCACGCTCGTCGCATGAGTGCGACTTGCCCTCGACGCGGACGTCGCGCTGAGCTCCCCGAAAGAACGATCATCATGGCCTTCGCCATCGAACGCGAGATTCTCGACAGTGCCGTCAACGGCGACAACGCAGCGCTCGACCACGTGCTGCGCATGATCAAGCCGCACGTCGAGCGCCAGCTGCTCCGCTATCCCGTGAGCGACGAAGATCGCCGCGATCTCCTTCAGGCGACGCTGATGCAGATCGTCCGTCGTCTCGGGTCGTTCCGCGCGGAGTCGAGCTTCTCGACCTGGCTGTTCCGCGTCACCGCGAACGAGGCGCTCATGCTGATGCGCTCGCGACGCCGCCACCGCGCGCGCGTCGTCGAAGGCCTCGATTGGGAGGAGCTTGCCACGCTTCCGTCGGTCAACGACAACGAGGTCATCCAAGTCGACACCGGCGCAGCAAACCGCGAGCGCGACTCCCGCGTTCGCGACGCGCTCAAGGAGCTTCCGGAGGACTACCGCGACGTGGTCGTGGCGCACTATCACCTCGATCTCGGCCTCCAGGAGATCGCCAACAAGCTCGCCATCACCGAGAGCGCTGTCCGCTCGCGCCTCCATCGCGCCCGCACGCGCCTCCGTACGCTGCTCGAACGCGACGTCGTCGTGGAGTACACTCGCGCGGCTTGACGCTCGAGCCCCGTTTGCCTCCTTCGGCCACAGTGCCGCGCGTGCCTCGACTTCCTACGGCGCCCGCGGCGCTCGTGTTCGATCTCGACGGCACGCTGATCGATTCGCGTCGTGACATCGCCGAGGCGTGCAACGCCGCGCGCAACGTGCACGGGCTCATGCCGCTTCCGTTCGACACCATCATGAGCATGGTGGGGGACGGCGCCCGCGTCCTCGTCACTCGCGCGTTCGGGCTCACCGCCGGCGATCCGCAGGTCGATGACGCGCTCGCGACGTACAACGCGCTCTACATCGCGAACCCGTGCGTGCACACGGCTCTGCTCCCCGGCGTGCGCGGCTTGCTCGACGTGTGCGCCAGGGCAGAATTGCCGTGCGCCATCGTCACCAACAAGCCGCGCGACGTGTCGCTGTTGGTGCTCGCCGCACTCGGGATCGCGCCGTTTTTCCGCGCGATCCATGGTGGGGGTGACGGCGCGCCAAAGCCCGATCCCAACGGCGTGCTCGACGTCGCGACGCGTCTCGGCGTCGATGCCTCGCGCGCGTGGATGATCGGCGACGGGCCGCAGGACATCGGCGCCGGCAAGGCGGCTGGATGCTTCACGGTCGGCGTGCCGGGCATCGCGGAGCGCGAGCGTCTCGTCGCGAGCGCGCCGGATCTGCTGTGCGAGTCGATGACCGAGCTCGCGGCCGTGCTCACGCGCGCGCTCGCCGCCTAGCCCGCGCCTAGCCCGCGCCTAGCTCGCGGCGTGGCTCACGGCGCGTCTGGCCTGACGTCGACTTCCTTGAGGCGCGCGCGGATCGCCTGCATGTGCTCGAGCACGGGCGCGAGCTTCTCCTTGTCGGTCGCGAGATCGCGCGCCTCACGCGGATCATTGGCGAGATCGAAGAGCTGATACGCGTTGCCGCCCTGGTTGATCAACTTCATCCCGGGCGTGGGACCCGTGATCACGGCGCGGCGGATGCCGTTGTACGGACCAGCGGGCATGTCGATGAAGACGTCGCGCTCCTCGTGCTCTTCCCCGTCGGGCAGGTACACGTCGGCGAGGAGGCTCGTGCCATCCATCTGCCCTTCGTCGTCGGGCGGTCCGCCGAGCAGCTCGTTGAGCGTCGGCGCGAGATCGATGTGCGAGCGCTTGACCGCTACGCGCCGCGGCTTGGCGCCGGGGATGTAGACGACGAGGGGAACGCGGACCAGCGACTCCCAGATCTCCATGCCGTGCCAGTTCATGCCGTGGTCGGAAAACGCCTCGCCGTGGTCGGCGGTGAGGACGATGGCGGTGTCCTCGCCCCACGGCTGCGACTTGATGTAGTCGAGCACCTTGCCGATGTGGAAGTCGGTGTACCAGACCTCGCCGTCGTAGAGCGCCTTCGCGGGCGATGCCGGGTTCGCGAGCTCGCCGTTGGGCGCGGTCGCGTGCGGGACGTACTGCGCGTGCGGATCGAAGAAGTGGAACCACGCGAAGAAGCGGCGCGGATCCCCGGCCCCGCCGTCGATGGTCGCCATCGCGGTCGGCGCCGGGATCGCGCCCGCGTCGTCGCTGGCGCCGCCGTCGAGACCGCCGTCGCCACTGGGCGCCACGTAGCTCCCCGGCGACGTGTTTGCGGGATTCGAGAGCAGCTTGAGCGCGAGGTCGCTCATGCGCTCGCTGGTCACGCTGTTGTCGTTATCACCCATGCCGGGCGGGATGGCCGACGTGTCCCAGACGTCGAAGCCCTGGTTGAGACCGGTCGGGAAGCGGAAGTACCAGTGGCAGTGCGCCGCGAAGGTGCGGACGTGCGCGCCGTCGCGGACGCGCTCCGCGACGAAGGTGTTCTTCTGGAAATACGTATTGAAGTGGCCGCCGTCGCGCAGCGTCTCGCTCGGGTACTTGCCGATCATGAACGGCCCGACGCTCTTGCCCGTGTACGAGGCCATCGAATACGCGCGCTCGAAGACGGTGGCCTTCTTCGCGAGCTCGTCGAGGTTCGGCGAGGTGGGCTTCGGGTAGCCGAGGAAGCCGAGATCGGTCCTGAGGGTGTCGACGGTGAAGAGCACGACGTTGTAGGTCTTGCGCTTCTTCGGCTTGGCGAGGTCCTTCACGGCGACGACGGGCGGCTTCTCGATGAACGCCGGCGTATCGGCGCCCGAGCAGTCCTCGTCGATGCCGTTACCGGGGATGTCGACTGCGCCGGGGTTGATGCGCGGGTCGTCGTCGTTGCAGTCGCCGCCGCCGAAGCGCGCGGAAAATCCGTCGTGATCGTGATCGTTGGTGCGCCTCAGCACGGCGAGCGAGATCTTGCCGAGCGGCGCGTACTTCTCGATGCCGCGCGCGACGAGCTGGTCGGTGTCGAGGGCGCTCGAGGCGCGGATGCAGAGACCGAAGCCGATGAGCAACATGAGGAACGCGCCGCCCGCCGAGCCCAGAATCACCGGATTCGGGCGCCCATGAGCGTCGGTGAAGCTGGCGCGCCCGAGCGCGATCGGCGCGATGTACGCGCCCCCCGCGAGCAGCGCGGCGTTCGCGACCGGTCGGAGATCGAGCTCCTCGCGCTTGAGGACCCCGAAGATCCCGAGGATGCCGCCGTCGCCGCTCGTGTCACCGGTTACGATCCCGAGGCCGAAGAGGAGGAGCACGATGACGAGGGCTGCGCCTCCCGTCACCAGCGGATCGAGCAGCTGCGGCAGCGACCCGCTGCCGATGGCAAGCAAGCGACGCGTG
>JAYTOQ010000820.1:0-2631 GCA_043747665.1 Polyangiaceae bacterium
CCGCTCTCTCTCCGATGAACGCTGAGCGCGGCTACGTCGGGATCGGGATCTACAACGGCAAGCGCACGTACAACTTCGGCGTGCTCGTCCGGACGGCCCGCGTGTTCGGCGCGGACTTCGTCTTCAGCGTCGGGCATCGCAATCCTTCGGAGACGAGCTCGGTGAAGGCCGAGCTGACCATCCCCGTCTTTCACTTCGAGACGCTCCCGCTGTTCGTGGCGTCGATCCCGGCGAACGCACGGCTCGTATGCGTCGAGCTCGCGGCCGGCGCCGTCGACATTCGTACGTACGAGCATCCGCCGCGCGCGGTGTACCTGGTCGGTCCCGAGGACGGTGCGCTGCCTGGCTCGATCATGAGGCAGCACGACACCGTCATCCTCCCGGGCGCGTATCCGCTCAACGTGGCCATGGCAGCGACGGTGGTGCTGTACGACCGTCTCCTCAAGGCAGGCGCGCCGTGACCGATGATGCTTTCGCGCTTTTGTCGGGCAGCTTCGTCGGGTAGTGATGGGTCATGCAGTCGAAGGAGCCGGCGGCCTGATGGGCGCGCGTGAAGACATCGCACGCCTCCTCAAGGACGCCGCGGCGGCGATGAAGTCCGACGCGAAGGGCGCCGTAGCCAAGCTGGAGTCTGCCTACGGCATCGCCCGCGAAGCGGGGGACGCCGACGACACTGCGCTTGTCGCCGAGGAGCTGGCGCGAGGCTGGGCCCGTCGCAAGTCGGCGGCCCGATCGCTGTATTATGCATCCAAAGCCACGAAGCTGGCGCCCGAGCAGCGCACGTCGTGGACGACGCTCGCGAAGACCTGCGAGCTGGTCGGCGCCCGTATCCGAGGCGATCACCAGAAGCGCCGGGCGCAGGCGCTCTATCGCGCCGCCGGGAATTCATTCACCAGGGCGGCGTCGCTCACGAAGGACCCGGAAGACAAGCGCTGGCTCCTCGAGTTGGCTGGCGACGCGGCGCGGCAAGGCAAGCCGTCAAAGGCGAGATAGCGCTCCCGCAGCGCTCCCGCAGCGCTCCCGCAGCGTCAAGGAGGTCCGCGCGGAGCGCTCCGCGCGTAACAGGTGCGGGGTGCGTGCTCAGCAGCTAACCTCGGATCTCGAGGAGGTATCTGCGTTTGTCCCAGCTCGTTCCGCTGCTCATGAAGCTCAAGGAGTCCGGCGCCGAACGCATCTTCCTGGCTCCTGGCGAGGTCGGCTACGCGTTCACGGGTGAGGCTCGTCGGCCCATCGAAGGCGGCGCCCTCAACGCAGCCATGCTCCTCGAAGCGATCGCAGAGGTTCTCTCGCACGACGAGCTGCGCGATCTCCCCGGGAACCGACCGCGCATCGTCCGCCATGAGCACGGCGGCGAGGGTTACGTCCTCGAGATCGTCCGGCAGTCGGGCGGCATCGGCCTCGGGATCCGCTTTGCGTCGGCCAGGCCCGTTCGCACGCCGACGTTCCGCGGCGATCCGGCGTCGCGCGAGTCCGCGACGCCCGCGACGCCCGCGACGCCCGCGACGCCCGCGACGCCGTTTGAGGAGCCGGTCGAGAAGCCGCGCACTGCGAGTCGGCGGAAGCTGCCGGCCGTACGCGCCGATAGACGCACCGTTCGCATCGAGCTCGACGACGAAGGCAACCCCGTCGACTCGGTCGCGGTCGATCTCGATCCGGCGCCGCCGGCTCGGGTGACGCCGGCCGAGCGCAAGGCCGCGGCGAAGCCCCCGGACGGCATCCACGCCATCCATACGAAGCGCCTGCAGCGTCAAGTACCGAGCGCGCCTTCCGAGCCCGAGCCGTTGCCTGTCGAGCCGAGCACGGGGATGGACATCGACGCGGGTCCGGCGTCGCGCGCCGAGCGCATCTTGCAGACGATGCTCGGGCTCGATCCGCTCACCGATCTGCCGCGAACGGGCTGGCTCATGCGCGGTGTGCGCCCATGCGAGTCGATCGCCGATCACTCCTTCGGCGTGACGTTTCTCGCGATGCTCTTCGTCGATGCGATCCGCGCGGAGGGCGACACCATCGATGGCGAGAGCACCCTGCGCATGGCGCTCGTGCACGACGCGGCCGAGGCGCGAACCGGGGACGTGCCGATGCCTAGCAAGACCGCGCTCATGTCGGAGGCGCTGCACGCGCTCGAGAGCACGCTGATCGCCGAGCTCCTCCCGCCACGCCAGCAAGCGGAGTGGCACGACGTCGACGCGGGCGAGTCGCTCGAGGCGCGCGTGGTGAAGGCCGCCGACAAGGCGCAGATGATGATCAAGGCGCTGGCCTACGAGCGCCAGAAGCGCGGGAACCTCGACGAGTTCTGGACGAACGCCGCGAACTTCGACGACCGCGGGGTCGCTGTCGCGCGCGAGCTCTTCGCCGCGCTGGCGGCGGCGGCCGGTCGCGAGCTTCCGCGCCGCGCGCGGTAGCGAGCACGGACCCCGCACGGCAGAGCTCGCCCGCACGCGGCACTGCGATCGCGGACGTGCCTTCTTTCCGGGGCGATGCTGAAAAATGCGCGCCGCACTGATCCGCGAGCCTCGTTCAGCCGTAGAGGTCCGTACAGCCAAGAGCGGCGAGAACGGGGGGTCCGTTCGTTTGGGCTCCTGGAGTCTCCGTGAAGATGGTTCGCTCATTGGTGCCGCTCGCTGCGTGCAC
>JAYTOQ010000821.1:0-1973 GCA_043747665.1 Polyangiaceae bacterium
ATCCAGCACGCCGATGCGCCCAAGCCCGGCGAGACCGCACGTCTCGCGGCCTCGGCGACGGCCGCGCTCGGCGGCGCGAACGCGAATGCGAACGCGCCCGACCGCCCGCGCACGAGCGAGCCCGTTACCGACGTGTTCTCGCCGCGCGAGGTCGCCAAGCTCCTGGGCCTCACGCCCGCCAAGCTCCGTAGCCTCGAGAAGGCGGAGATCGTCGCGCCCAGCGCGATGCGCAACGGGCGCAAGGCTTACACGTTCCAGGATCTCATCGCGCTCCGCGCAACCCACGATCTCCTCGCGAGCCGCGTGCGCGTGAAGGACGTCGCGACCGCGATCGGCGCGCTCCGTCGTGCGCTCCCGCGCGTCACGCGTCCGCTCCAGGAGCTGCGCATCGTGAGCGACGGTCGTCGCGTCGTGGTGCAGGCCGCGGACGGGACCTTCGAGCCCATCAGCGGCCAGATGGTCATGGACTTCCGGGTCGAGGGACTTCGCAGCGACGTCGTTCGCCTCCTCCGCCCTGATACTCCCGGTGCGCGCGCCCGGTCAGCCTACGACCTCTACATGCGCGCGAGCACGCTCGACGAGGACCCATCGACGTTCGAGGAGGCCGAGGGTCTCTACAAAAAGGCGATCGATCTCGATCCGACGCTCGCCATCGCGTACACGAACCTCGGCAACATCCGCTTTCGTCGCGGTGACGAGCCCGGCGCGGAGGTGCTCTATCGCAAGGCCCTCGAGCTCGACGAGCGCCAGCCGGAGGCCCACTACAACCTCGGCTACGTCATGCTCGAGCGCGGGTTCGCGTCGCGCGCAGTCACGTACTTCGAGGCGGCGATCAAGAGCGACCCGCGCTTCGCGGATGCGCACTTCAACCTCGCGATGGCCTACGAGGCGCTCTCCGACAAGGCCCGCGCCCGCGGCCACTGGAAGCGCTACCTCGAGCTCGAGCCGACCGGCACCTGGGCGGACATCGCCCGCGACCACCTCTGAGTTACATGCGGCGGTGGGTGAGGCACGGGAGCGACGCGCGGACGCGGTCCTGCGCCGCGAAGTCGAGCCTCGCCATCGCGAAGCCCTCGCCCTCGGCGCATTGCGCGAGGACGTCTCCCCACGGGTCGACGATCAGGCTCTTGCCGTAGGTCTGGCGGCCGCGCGGATGCTTGCCGTGCTGCGCTGGCGCGAGGACGAAGACCTGGTTCTCGATGGCGCGCGCGCGGAGGAGCACGTGCCAGTGGTCCTTGCCGGTCGTGAGTGTGAACGCTGCCGGCACGGTCACGATGCGCGCGCCGCGCTCGCCGAGCCTTCGATACAGCTCCGGGAAGCGGAGGTCGTAGCAGATGGTCATGCCGAGCGGGATGGGCTTGCCGGCTCGACCCGAGATCTCGTCGACGACCGGCTCGCTGCCCGCCGTGGTCGCGCCGCTCTCGAGGAGCTTGGTGCCGTCAGGCAGATCGACGTCGAAGAGGTGCACCTTCCTGTACTTCGACACGAGGCGGCCCTCCGGCTCGAAGAGCAGCGACGTGTTGAACGGGCGAGCGGGATCGTCGCTGCGCTCGGGCATGCCGCCGGCGACGAGCCACACGCGCGCGTCGCGCGCGGCGAGCCGTAGCGCGGTCACGATCGGGCCGGCGGGATCGGCGTCGACACGCTCGGCGATCTCGAACTTCTTCGACTCTTCGCCCATGAACGCGAAGTTCTCGGGAAGCGCGACGAGCTCCGCCCCGCTGCGACCGGCCTCGAGCACGAGCTCGCGGACGCGCGCCAGGTTGGCGGTGACGTCGTCCTGACTGGAGAGCTGGATGACGGCGACCTGCACGAGGGCCATACTAGCGCGGTCCGATGTGGCTCGCTGCCCTCCCCGATCCTCTCGTCCACGCCGATCCGATGGTGCTCGAAGCGCCGAGGCTCTTCGCGCCGAACATCCCGGCCGGCACGTGGCCGGCGGCGGCGCTGCCCGTCCCGTTCGTGCTCGCGCT